>DAOVBK010000185.1 GCA_030670605.1 Candidatus Stahliibacteriota bacterium | reverse complement strand
GCCGATTTGAATATCAAATAGCCCTTGTTGGCGATACGCTGAAGATGGGAATCGTGAATGTATTTGATGGATATAGCCACACGTATGTCAGGTCTAGATAACACCACGAAACTTCAATTCAGTCTGACACAGTGAATCCTTCCTTTGCACATCTTGTTCGCGAGACTGCATCGACATGTGCACATATGCGCATATGCACATATGTCAATATGCCAGATGATGCACCTGCCATACGTCGATTCGACAATTGTGCAATTGTATAATTGTACAACTATCAAACAGTAAAGAGGATAAAAGATAAGGCCTAGGTGATTGTTTCCGTGTCAATAAGTGTCTTGGTTTTCTCTAGTAAAGGCGTCAGGATGCGGTCCCTCGTAATGAATGGGACACGCTTTCTGACCTTATGCTTAACTCGTTCAAGATATGGTGATGTTTTCAAAGGCTTCAGGAGGTCAAGTGCCTGACATGCACAGAGCATCTCTATCGCGAGCACGTATTTCGTGTTCTCAAGCACTTCAAGGGCTTTGAGCCCTGCATTCATTGACATGCTCACATGGTCTTCTTGATCAGCCGATGTCGGTATTGAGTCAACTGATGCTGGATGACACAACGTCTTGTTGTGAGAGACGAGTGCTGCGGCAGTTGTCTGCGCGAGCATGAATCCAGAATGCAATCCTGGTTTCTTTGCTAGGAACGCATTGAGACCTGATAATCTACTGTCGAGCAGACGAAATATCCTGCGCTCAGATATAGAAGCGAGTTCGGCGAGTCCGATTGCCATGAAATCAAGGCAGAACGCAATTGGCTCGGCATGGAAGTTCCCTCCACTCAAGATCACATTCTTATCTGGAAAAACAAGAGGATTGTCAGTGACCGCGTTGATCTCGATTGCTATTGTTTGCTGTGCGTACGAAAAAACATCCCGCACTGCACCATGGACGTGTGCCATGCAGCGAAGCGAATACGCATCCTGAACCACCGGACACGTGCTGTGTGCGCGCAGTATGCGGCTTCCTTTCATGAATGTCCTAATGTTTCGTGCTGAAATGTGACCGCCGCGATGTGGTCGGAGCCGTATAATATCTGGTGAAAACGGTTTCACTGAACCACGGAGTGCGTCGAGACTGAGCGCACCATTAGTATCTGCCTGGTCGCACAAGCGTGCTCCGATAAAATGAACAAATGCAGCGATTGCCGTTGACACCTGCGTACCGTTGATAAGTGCAAGTCCCTCCTTGGGACCAAGGCGGAGTGGTCGTATCTTTGCTCGACGCAAGGCGTTTGCTGCTGACATGCGCCTGCCATTGTATAAAACATCACCCATGCCGAGTACCGCGAGACCAATGGCCGCAAGTGGCGCGAGGTCGCCAGACGCACCGACCGATCCCTTTTGCGGAACGAGCGGTATTATATCATGGTTCAGGAGCGCAACAAGGGTCTTGATGAGCTGCTCTGATACGCCAGAGTAGCCGCGTATTAGCGTGTTAATGCGTAAGGCAAGTGCGGCGCGTACGATTTCTACAGGCAATGGATTACTCACGCCAGCACTGTGACTGAGAATAATATTGTGCTGCAACGTCTGAATGTCCTTTTGAGCGATGCACACCTGCGCAAGTGCGCCAAAACCAGTATTAATACCATAGATCGGTTTACTGTCCGATGCATGTCTTGCGACGAAACGGTGGGCCTTTCGAATTGTGTGCCGCAGGGCGCTCTTGATTCGAACCTTTTCTTTTTTGCAGGCAATCGCGATGAGTTTTGTAATCGTCAGATGTTCGCCGCTGAGTACTACCATCGCCATCTATACGTGAAGCTCACCTTGTCAATATCAGCGTCAACGTCAAATCCATACATCTTGGCAGCGACGTACGCATCAGCGAGCGAAAAACCAAATACGAGTGCTCCCCACCAGAACATTGAGTTACGTTTTGAGTAGTTTTCTTCACGATGGTACTTGATAGCATAGTAACCAAGGGTCACCTCAACCGCACCAATAAGGATGCCGGGAACGTATCGCTCTGTATAGAACTGTCCTCCTCCTGGGACAACGCACAGCGCCATGGCAAGCGCAGCATTTTTCTCTCCTGCATACGCTAGACTAACGAAAAAGAGAAGAAGTATGGTGGCTATTCTGGTGCAGTTGAATGTCGTCTGTTTCACGCTACTTGGTAAACTTGTATTCAAATTTCTCGAGCGAATCAATCACGACAAAACAGGCAAACTCTCTGAAGGTGATTCTCTGGTCGCTCAAGAATGACAACACACTCTTTGCCCTTCTATATGCACGAGGCGAAGATATATAGAGCTCCAGTCCACGGTAACTGGTGTCGAAGTTTCGCAATATCTCTACCTCACCGTACGGCGTAAGCTCATTATCTTCAAAAAACCGATCGCTCGGAAACCGGTAGCGGTCTCCTTTGAGTCCCTTTTCACCTTTCAAGACATTTTCCCACATGGCGATTTCTCGATTGAGTTTTTCGACATCATCTCGCAGAGGCACATAGTGCGTTCTGTATGCAATGAATATAGTAACGATGAGTATAGCACTTAATATCCAGCCAAACACTTTCATAATTTCTCAATCGCCCTTTCGATACCTTCCTTTTTCTTCAAAAATTCGGCAAGCCGTTGCCGTTCTCTTTCTTTAACATCATCACGTGCCTTTTTCAGGTACTGAGCATTATTCAAACGTCCTTGTATCTCTTGTATTCTGGACGTGAGTGATTCAACCTCCTTACAGAGACGTCGTTGTTCTGTTCCATAATCAATGCCCGACATAATGACGAAACACTCAACGCGAGGCATAATGACACTCGCGACCGGGCTGGCGGGTGGTTGATTGTACTCCACCTGTTCGATGCCAGCGAGCTTCCTGAGGAGATCGGGATGACGCTCGATGAACTGTTTGAAATCCTCATCAGTATTGAGAATGATATTGAGTTTTTCCTTTGCGCTGATGTTGAATAAGCCGCGGACGTTCCGGATTCCTTCGATCAGTTTCTTTGCTGTTTTAACATAAGAAATATCTTGCTCGACAGTTACTGTATGCGGCCATGTCTCCAGTAGTATGCTCTTTTGGGTAAACTTGAATGTCTGATACAGCTCTTCGGTTATGAATGGAATGAACGGGTGCAACATGATAAGGATTTGTTTTAAAAGGTACTTGGCAACGTTCGTCCCGGGCATAATCTTGATCATTTCCAGATACCAATCACAGAATGTATGCCACACAAAGTCATATAGTTCACGTGCTATTGCATTCAATTCGAAATCCTTGTAGTGATTAGCCGTTCTCTCAAGAAGGCTGTTGAACTCGTCTAGTATCCATGCGTCATACACCAACAGGGTTTCTGGCACTGTATCACGTGCATCTCTGTCGTTCATCCATATGAGACGTGAAGCATTCCACAGTTTGTTGCAGAACTTTCTGCCAACATCGATCGATTTTTCGGAAAATAACACATCTTGTTCACGCGGTGTGATGAGCTGCATACCGAAACGCAGTGCATCTGCACCATACGTTTCGATCAAATCCATCGGATCAGGAGAGTTGCCGAGGCTCTTGGACATCTTACGGCCCTTTTCATCGCGTATCATTGGATGGAAAACCACATTGCTAAACGGTATCGTGTTGGTGAACTCCATGCCCGCCATGATCATGCGGGCTACCCAGAGGTAGATGATATCCCAGCCAGTAACGAGGGTCTGGGTGGGGTAGAAGTGCTGAAAATCATCTGTTTTCTCAGGCCAACCGAGCGTAGCAAATGGCCACAGCCACGATGAGAACCACGTATCGAGGACATCATCATCCTGGTGGATATCAGTCGATTCACAGTCTGGGCATTTCTCGGGTTTCTGTTCGGACACGATCATGCCCTTTTTTGATTCTGCCGCCTCCGGATCAAAACAATTCTTGCAGTAGTACACGGGTATTCGGTGACCCCACCAGAGCTGCCGTGAAATGCACCAATCACGGACATTCTCGAGCCAGTGATTGTACAAGTTCGTCCAGCGTGCTGGGTA
>DAOVBK010000181.1 GCA_030670605.1 Candidatus Stahliibacteriota bacterium | reverse complement strand
ATGTATGCGATCAATTGCACAACAGAGTGTATCATATGCGCGGTTGTGCTCTGCTGGCGTTTGTTGTTGTTGACTGTAAGCCAAAGAGGAAGATTTTGAGGGTCAATGTTGGCAACAGATAATATGCAGGGGCCAATCGGCGCAAACGTATCAAAACCCTTGGCAATAGTCCACGGCATGCCCGCCTTCTTTGCCTCGGCTTGCATGTCGCGGGCGGTTATATCAACGGTTATTGTATAACCGAGAACATGATTCACGGCTGTTGCTGCCGACACGCAGCGACACCGGGACTGCATAATAACAGCGAGTTCAACCTCATGGTCAATGCGCTTCGACTTGTTAGGGAGAATAACGACACCATTGTCACCAATAAGCGCTGATGGTGGTTTGAGAAAAATCTGTGCTTCAGTTGGAACGTTCTCGTGCATTTCATGCGCATGCGCTTGGTAATTCTTCGCAACACAAATAATCTTTGTCGGTTCCAGTGCTATCTCGTCAGAATCAAACGGTAGTATAATCATGTTTCACTTCGGATAGAAGATTGTGATGACGGTACCGTGTGACTACGAACCTGCATGCTTTTTGAGTATCTCCTGGAATTTCGGATTATCACGGAGCCGGTCCCAACGCGGGTCCATTTCACACCACGGCACTGATAACCAGGATGGAATTGAAAGAAGATATTTAAGCTGCTTTAACGCCTTGTCATGTTCGCCGATGATGGTATAAATGAAAGCAAGGTCCAAAACATACGGTATGCCATAAAAGGAATCCTCGGCAATAGGCAAAAGGTCAACTGCCTTAGTGCCTTGTTCAACTGCTTCCCTGTGCATACCGAGATTTGCATAGACAATGCCCAGTGAACTGTGATAGCGAGGGTCATCAGGTGCCTTCTTGATTTCTTGCTCAAGCATTTTCCGCGCAGACTCGTACTGTACACGTGCTTTCTCTGATTCGTTCATGAGTTCATACGCGAAGCCCCTGAGCAGCACGAGTGGTCGCGCCCATGTTTTAAGACGAATCCATTCTCCTGGCACAACGTCAAGACGTTCAAGTGCATCTTGAAACTTTCTCTCAAACAGCTCTGCCCAGTACCATGCCCACGGCGTCCAGGCATGTTCACAACGTATTGATGCGAGCGCTGCTTTTGCCCTTTTGTTATCGCCCTTCCAGCTCCAGCATGCAAACGCCTTCGTTAGGTACGGCCACGCGTCATCAGGTGCCAAAGCAATTGCCTGGTCACACGCTTCAATTGCTTCTTGATAGCGCCGTGTCACCCACTGCGCATGCGCTATTGCCATTGGCAGTGATGCGTCCCGAGGGCTGAGCATAAAAGCTTTTTCATACGCATCGACAACATCATCCCAGCGACCCTGGACTTCAAAGACTGCAGCCTTTGCCTCGATCACCGCGGCGCTATTCGGCAGACCCTTCTCAGCGATGTCAAGCTCCTGGAGCGCCTTTGATGTATCTCTATACACCCAGAGATAGTACAAACCAGTCGCAAGGTGCACGTGTGGTGAATCCGGTGATAACTCAGTCGCCCGTTTAACCGCCTGCTTCGCCATTGCCCGTCGTTTGTCAGTGTGGTCATACCAGAAGAAATAGAATTTTGAATGTGCCTTTGCCAGTTCAATATAGGCATCTGTGAAGTCTGGGTCGCACGCCACTGCCTGCTCTGCATAGTCGATTACCCGTTGCCAGTTGTCGAGCGAAAAATGCGGTCGTGTTGCGTAGTACCGTGCTTGCAGGTATGCATGGTATGCCTCAATATTGCCAGTCGGTTTCTTCTCTAGTGCTTTGCGTTCCCGCTCCAGTATTTTCGCACCAAGCTGCACAACAACCTGCTGGGCGATTTCTGACTGTATGTCGAAAAGGTCATCAAGCACGCGGTCATATGTGTCAGCCCACAGATGTGTATCGTCCGCGGCTTTAATAAGCTGTGAGGTGACACGCACGCGATCTGAACCCTCAGGTGTCCGTGCCCAGCGGACCGTTCCTTCAAGTGCGTATTCAACGCCAAGTTCTTCACCAATTTGATCGATTGTTTTGTCTGTATTCGCATACTGATTCGCGCTCGTCCGTGAGATAACTGCCAATCCACTCACTGATGCAAGGCGGCTTGTGATTTCTTCTGCTATACCAGCGGCGAAATACTCATCCTCTGGTTTACCGAGGTTTTCGAGTGGCAAAATAACGATCGATTTCTTTTGCTTAAGCCTTTTTCTCCGCTGTGCCCGTTTCGAATGTTGTGCGACACTGATGACAAACGGATACCTCTTTGTAAATGTAACTTCACCTTTAACAAAGGGAACAACAACCTGAAGAAATCCGAAGATTATCGCCACAATAATACCAACAACAGCGAGTATGAGAAAAAGTAGTTCCACGTTCCTCCGTTATGAGATCTACACTAAAACAATGATATCCTTAGTATATCCGACACACTATGCCTGTCAACGAATTCCCAGTTAGTGCGCCAGGACATCGTTATCAGGGGACGCGTTGTAGAGACGAGGGGTCATTATCCCGTAGTGGTCGAGCTTGCTCGACAGGATTCCTATTAGTCTCATCGTCGGATAGTCGTATGGTCCGATAGTCAAATCATTGGTGTGACGATACGACAATAAGACGATAAGACGATCGGACTAATGAAACCATCCAACTAGCCGACAATTCCCTATTCACAATTCACTTTTGTCTTTTGTCCTTTGCCTTTGCGAATTTCTCAAAGATCTATGATTTTGTTGAGAAATTCAGCATTTCGAGCTTCGCGAGAAATCTGTCCTATTCCCCATTCACAATTCACGATTTACTTTTGCCTTGTTTACTTATGTTGGTATTTTTCCATTATCGCAAGTACCTCATCGTCTTGCACATCATACCAGTTCTCATACACCTGTGCGACGGCATGAAAAGAAGGTGGCGTTTCAAGTACAACAATATCATCAACGATCTTGCCGATATCCTTTGCTGTTCGTTTTCCCGTTACTGGTACAGCGACAACGATCGTAGCTGCACCTTGATTCTTACACAGTGCAATACTCGCGCGCATAGTCGAGCCTGCCGCGATTCCATCATCAACGAGTATTACGGTTCTTCCGCGTATCTCAGGGAGTGGTTGTCCTTTACGGAAAACGGAAATCCGCCTCTGTATCTCTGCCTGCTGTTCTTTTCTAATCCGCTGGATTACTGTCTCAGAAACCCATTGAGATAGGTGCGGTGATATGTAGGTACTCCCATCTTCAGCAATTGCGCCAAAACCTGCCTCTGGTTCGTCAGGGAACGGCAGTTTGCGCGTAATGATTATCGCAAAGTCAGCTTCAAGATACTGTGCCACTTCATATCCAATCTGAATGCCACCGCGTGGTATTGCGAGCACAATGACACCCTTGTTCCGATGTTCCCCGAGTGCTCTACCAAGTCGCTCACCAGCATCTTTTCTATCTCTAAACATGTACTCCTCGTGGTAAAACGAAAATTCCGTGCGGAATCTTCTGTCACCACATGATACCGCACGGGCGCGATATGCAAATAACAATGAAAATTCTTATGGTATGGGACTACGTTTTTGCCGACTGGACACTGAGCATTAGATTGAGTTCTTGTGACCTAATATATCCGAGTTCTACGAGGATCTCCCCGATTTTTTTCTTGCTCTTCTTTTGTTTCCCAAGAGCCTCTTTGACCTGTTTCTCTGTGATGAGGCCAACATTTATACACAACTCACCAATGCGCATTGTCATAGTGTCCTCCAAACAAACAAGGCGAGATCTGTCCCTCCCGGCCTCGCCATAACATTATAGTAGTCTTATATCGCATGTCAAGAGGCAACCTTTGTACACTCACTATCGTGCTATTCCTTGCCAGTCCAGCAATATGTGCATAGATTCTCTTCACCGAGCCCAGTTGCAGCAAGCATATCTTCGAGTCTCTGGTATTTGAGCGAGGTCACATTCAATTCCTTCTCCATGTTCTGCAGCATCTTTTGATACTGCTTTGAATCAGGATCAAGGTATGGTCCAACATCTTTAATGTGTTTTCCAAATAT
>DAOVBK010000166.1 GCA_030670605.1 Candidatus Stahliibacteriota bacterium | reverse complement strand
GTGAAGGTATGAAACAGGTCATGTGGATTTCAGTTATCGCGGCGTTCGGCGCGTGGGTTCTCGTTTCCGGTGCATTGATTATCTACTTCATACTCATTGATATGCCAGTGTATCCGGCACTTGTTCTTGGTGCTGCTGCTTCTGCGACTGCTCCTGCAGCAACGGTTTTGGTTATCCGGGAGTATCGTGCGAGTGGCTTTCTGACTGAACTTCTGCTTAAGGTCGTTGCGATTGATGACGCGTGGTGTCTTGTGTTCTCTGCTTTGGCTATTGCCGTTGCTAATGCTATGCGCGCGGATGTATTCCAGATTTCGATTGTCTTTGCGGGTCTTGGTGAGATTTTCGGTGCCCTTCTCGTTGGTGGAGTCCTTGGTTGTCTGATGTCATACCTCAGTCGTCTTGTCAAGACGACTGAAGAATTCGTTATCTACGTCGTCGGTTTTATACTCCTGAATGTCGGTGTGTCGATTGCGCTACATATCTCTGTACTCTTATCTTCTATGATGATGGGGCTTGTTGTTATCAATCTTGCCCGTGAGAACTACAAGTTCTTTGAAGTCTTGCGGTCGGTTGATGCGCCACTGTATCTCGCTTTCTTTATTCTATCTGGCGCGCATCTCGATTTCAGCATTCTTTACCATATGGGCATTGCTGGCATTCTCTATCTCGTTTTCCGAACCATCGGCAAAGTGTATGGTGCCAGAATCGGCGCACAGGTGAGTCAGGCTCCAAAGCTGGCAGCCAATTGGCTTGGTCTGGCACTGACACCGCAGGCTGGTGTTGCCCTCGGCATTGGGCTTGTCGCAAAGGCGACCTTTCCCGATTATGGAAATTACATCTTCACGGTGATTGCTGCAACGACCGTTGTTTTTGAGCTGGTCGGTCCGCTGTTAACTAAATACAGTCTCATCAAAGCCGAGGAGATCGTATCAACTGAATAGTATTCTCGGTGTCGCGCTCATCATTGTTACAGGGTATTACGGTGCGAAACTCCTCCGTACTATACATTTCCCTGCGGTAACCGCGTATCTTGCAGTCGGCATCTTGATTGGGCCGCATCTCCTTAATCTTGTGCCACATGCAATACTTGACCAATCAGATTTTGTATCTAATTTCGTGCTCGGCATTATTGCATTTTCACTTGGCGCTAACTTCACGGTCAAAAATTTCAGGGCAGTAGGTTCATCGGTAGTATGGATTTCAGTTCTCGAAGCAGGCTTTGCGTGGTTGATAGTGACACTCATTATGATCGTTTACTTTCTCCTACGTCATATGCCGATACACCCTGCCTTTGTTTTAGGTGCAGCGGCTTCGGCAACTGCTCCAGCCGCAACGGTCATGGTTGTCAGAGAGTATCAAGCACGGGGAGTATTGACTGACATGCTCCTGAGGGTTGTGGCGATTGATGATGCGTGGTGTTTGATTTTTTCGGCGCTGGCGATAACCTTTGCAACTGCACTCCACACAGGTGTCATAAATATCGGGGTCATGGGAACTGCACTCATGGAGATATTTGCTTCGATTGCCCTTGGCATTCTGTGTGGCTTCGGTTTGCACGTCATTTCTCGTATCATAAAGAACAAAGACGAGCTTCTCATCGTCATGCTCGGTTACATTTTGTTTCTTGTTGGGCTATCTGTTGTGCTGCACCTGTCATCGCTCCTTACCTGTATGGCGGCTGGCATTCTGGTGAGCAATGTCAACAAGAACAGTTCTCTTTTCTTCGGCACGTTACGTGACGTCGATTCAGTCTTGTTCTTGAGTTTCTTTGTACTTGTTGGTGCGAGCCTTGAGCTTGGTATCATACCGCAGATTGGGTTAATTGGTTTGTTGTACATATTCTTTAGGGTTATCGGAAAGTTTATAGGCGTTAAATTGGGCTCAATGATAAGCCGCGCAGATGCGAAGATTGGGAATTATCTGGCATGGGGTCTTGTTCCACAGGCTGGTGTTGCCCTCGGCGTCGCACTTGCGGCTAAGACACTCTATCCAGTATATGGTGTTTTGATATTTACGACCATTACCGCGACGACGGTTGTATATGAACTGATCGGTCCCGTGTGTGCAAAGTACGGTCTAAAGAAGGCTGGCGAAATCTAACAACTACCACAGCTACTTTACAACAAAAGTCAAGACAGCAGGACTGCCTTATCGTATATTGTTGATCGTAGCTCGTATTCGTGACAATGAGATGTGCGGTATTGGATTTTCTCTCGATATCTGTCTCACATCGAGTTCGACACGAGACGGCAGGCTCGACATTTCCTCTCGTTACACTCGAGATCTGTGACGAGACAAGATGGAAGTCCAGTAGGTACACCAGCACCATTCCGCCCCCGCAAATTTCACTCAAATCTCTGATTTGAGTGTGAAATTTAGCGTCCCGCCCTTCGTGAAGGGCGGGGCTACCTGTATTTAGTCGCAAGAATCAGCGTCCCGAACGAATGTGAGGGAACGTACTCGAGTTTTCGATTTAATTACGAACAACCAATCTATTCTATCCGGATTTACCGAAAAGTAAAAACAAAAATCATGGGTGATGATTCTACGTTTCGAAATTGTGATTTGTGTTCTTGACACTTACTACTTCGCCTGTTATACTGCTGATGGATATTTGCATATGGAAAAGACACTGCAAACGATAAACGCACTGAAAAAGAGAAAACTGATTGAGGATTATGCAATTGCCGGTGGTATTGCAGCGATGTTCTACATCGAGCCCATACTTACCTATGATTTGGATGTCTTTGTGATTTTGACCCGCGACAAGAAAAAGAGCAGAGTGATAGATCTGACATCAGTATATAGCTTTCTGAAGAAAAGAAAGTACAAGTGGAAAGGGGAGCATATTATTGTTGAGGGAGTTCCGGTGCAATTCATTCCGGTCGATGAGTTAGAAGAAGAGGCAGTGAGAAAGGCAAAAGCGATTACCTACAAGGGTGTGCGCACAAAGATTGTGACTCTTGAATACCTTGTCGTCATTCTACTGAGAGCTGGACGTAAGAAAGATATTGCGAAAGTAGAGAAACTACTTGCACAGGCTAAGGCAAAAATGGCAGTATTAAAGAAAATCGCGCGAGCACACGGCTTACAGGATCTACTCACCGCTATGATAAAAGGAAGAAATGAATAAGAAGCCTTCAATATCATATCGAGGCAAGACGTCGACAATCCGCAAAGCTTTATTTAGAAAGAAAGAGGAGTTTCATCAAATGCAGGCGCGCTTGCCATTTGATGAAAAAATCAGAATACTTGTAGAATTGCAGAAAATTGCCAAGAATATCAAAAAGAAGAAAGACGTTTTTGTGTGGCAGATATGAGGGAGAGGAACCGAGGTTCAAGGCAATCTGTCATCTATATACATGAGATGTAGAATGTAGAGATTTGACCCCATCCTGACTCGCTGCTGGAGTCTACTTCATCATACCTATTGACCAGCGCCTCAAGCCCATCAGGGTTGTGAAGGTGAGATAGGTAACTAATTTAGGCAAAAATAGGTGTATCTTTCTGGGGAGAAAGAGATAATCAGATTTTGTAGTTGCTTGATTTATCAAGCATTTTTTGGCCCAATGAATTGGGCAACTACAATTATTTGACAAAGCGAATCGAGGCTAGAAGCCTCTCCCACAAAAACAGATGAACATCCACGAATACGAATTACGATATACGAGTACGGGTTTAGGGCTTGAAAAGATATCGGGGCGACCCGATTTGAACGGGCGACCTCCAGCACCCCAAGCTGGCGCGCTAAGCCACTGCGCCACGCCCCGATAGAGCATTATATCTGCACGTATCTATTGTGTCAAGTATAGTACAGTACGTCAATGCGCTACGACATCGTTATTGGAAGGACGTGCTGTAGAGACAAAAAGTGGACATCAACCGCGTAATCACGCAACTGGCTGGATTCTACACCCTGAGCACGCGACGAATTTTGCCGTTTCTGTACGATACTCAGATTGTTTTGGTCTCATACATGCGACAATAAGACTATAGGACGATAAGACAATCAGACCAATAGAATTACCCGGGTACTGGGTAACGATGTGTTGACCATGATACGTCAAATACTACAGAGCTATTCTTATATGACGGGGGATTGCAGCATATATCATAAGGGCGCATGCGGTAATTCCAATGAGGATTATACCGACAACGAGAATGATCGTATACGGAGCAAAGTGATATGATATAGCCCCGATGAGTACTGCGCAGAGAACAACGGTGAGGTTGATGACGAATTCTTTTGTGGCAAAGATACGACCCCTGATCTGTTTGAGCACATCCTTTTGCAACATCGTATCCTGTGCAATACCGATCAAGGAGAACACCATACCAGCGACAAACGCTACGGCATATAAGAAAAACGGAGAAATGAG
>DAOVBK010000155.1 GCA_030670605.1 Candidatus Stahliibacteriota bacterium | reverse complement strand
CTGGTATGATACTGCTCATAATAGATTTATCATTGAGTTCTCACGCCTTCAGCACATCCACGACCCAACAAATCCAACGCCTGCAGAGCTGCAGACGTTTGAGATTTTACTGCTCGATCCACAACACTATCCAACCGCTACTGGTGATGGTGAAATCATCTTTCAATACATGGATATTACAAACGACGATGTGTGGCACAACTATGCCACAGTCGGCATTGAGAATGCAGAACACACCGCTGGGCTCGAGTATACGTATGCGAATTCATATTCCCCGGGTGCGGCTCCGCTTGCGAATAACCGGGCGATACAATTCACGACAAATCCCCCAGATACTTTCCCCGGTGTTGCTGAGGAAAAACAAGAAGTCATCGGTTTACAGTTGACGGTCGCGCCGAATCCGTTCTCAAAGCTGATTACCATCAGCTTTGGAGTAGGCAGTAAGCAGTATGAAGTAGGCAGTATTACAATATACGATATTACAGGCCGGCTGGTTAAATCTTTTGGCCCTCTGCCCTATGCTCCAGGCCCTATGCAGGTTAGCTGGGATGGTACTGACGACAAAGATCACGAAGTGCCTGCGGGCGTTTATTTTGTCCATCTGAACAGCAATAATACACTCCTTACTGAGAAAGTTGTTGTGCTTAGGTAATCTGGCAGACTTGACGATTCAAGGATGCCTTTGTATAATGTAATGTACGCTGAGCAAAAGGAGATAGAATGAAACATGTCATAGTCGGATTGGCAGTAGTATCATCGATACTTGCACACAACTATCATGGTGTCGCACTGGCGCCAGATAATGTCTCAGGTTGGGTGGTCTGCCTTGACACTGTATTGATCTTCCATACTACAGATGGATGCGTAACCTGGCAACAGCAAAGTCCGCCAGAAAATGTGGAAAGGTTCTTTGACATCACGTGCATCGACGAACTCCAGGCCTGGACCATTGGTGACGTTGGTCAAGTGCTTCACACAAACAATGGCGGAATAGATTGGTATATACAGTGGCCGGGTTTCTCAAAGTATGGTACGCGCATTGAGTTCATCGATGACAACTATGGTTGGGCTGCCTGCGGTGATGGCACAGTGGGGAGAACAACATCTGGCGGTAGTTCCTGGGAGACGAATTTTACTCCGTGGTACGCGGCCGAATTTTACGGTGTTTCCTTTGTTAATCAGTGGGATGGTTGGCTTGTTGCAGGCTATCCAGACTCATTGTTGACTGAACAAGGACTCATACTCAACTCAACTGATGGTGGAATCAACTGGAACCTGCTGTATGAATCACCAACATACGAAGATTTCTTTGATGTGCATTTTTTTCATTTATACGATGGCATCGTTGTCGGTGGTGATGAGACCGATTATTCACCGCTCATCCTCAGAACCACCAATGGAGGCATTGACTGGGATACAATGAGTGCTCCAGCCAGCAGTTACTACTTGCGTGCGGTTGATTTTGTCGGCAACAAGGGGTGGGCGGTCGGCCGGTTCGGCACCATCATACATACTGACGATGGCGGTAATACGTGGTCGTTTCAGAACAATCCAGCAGTCAACACGCTCTTTGATGTTGATTTCTCAGATACACTGCACGGTCTGGCATGCGGTGACGGTATTATCTTACGGACGACTGATGGTGGACAGAACTGGTACGAAACAGGAATACATGAGTACGAGAATGAAAGCCCACAACAAGTGACCCTACACGTACACCCGAATCCATTTTCAGGGTTGATTAACATCAGACACGGGATACAGGATGCAGGATACGGGATACAAGATATTTCACTATACATATACGATATTACAGGTCAGCTGGTTAAATCTTTTGGCCCTCTGCCCTATGCTCCAGGCCCTATGCAGGTTAGCTGGGATGGTACTGACGAAGGTGGTAACGAAGTGTCTGCCGGTGTTTACATTATCAGTCTTGAATCGGAAAAATTCAATGCAACAAAGAAAGTAACAGTACTGAAATGAAGAATAGTTTTTTGTTAGTATGTATCCTCCTGTGCCCGCTGCTCGCGCAGACCGGTGCTCGGTATCTGATTATTACCCATCCAGACTATGTTGAGGCTCTGGAACCACTTGCTGAGTGGAAAAGTCAAAAGGGATACAAGGCAAAAATTGTCACGACGGACGAAACAGGCACTGATTCCACGGACATACGGGCATATGTTGCCAATGCATATAATATGTGGGATATACAACCCGAATACCTGCTTCTTGTCGGGCACAAATGGCAAATCCCCTTTCCCTACATCAGACTGAGTTCATATGAAGGCGCCTACACAGACAACTACTACACGAATGTCACTGGTGATTTCCAAAATGACATAATCCCTGGACGGTTCTGGGTGTACGACACGCTCGAAGTGAGAACCCTTGTCACCAAGGTGCTCGGGTATGAGAAAACACCGTGGCTGGTTGATTCGCTTTGGTTCAGAAAAGGAGTCACAATCGCCAATGAGTATGAACCGGGCATGCCGGCTTCAGATTCTGTATACTGGGCTGATGCTCGGTACGCACACCTGCTTATGAATAACGCCGATTTCGTGCACATCGATTCATTCTCCTATGAATACGGTGATGATCATATGGATGTCATCAATGCATGGAATGATGGTCGGTCATACATCCTCTACCGAGGTAATGGCTTTGCTGTCTGGGAATGGCCATTCATGGAAATTACCCCTGATCAGATGTTTAACGGCTTCAAGCTGCCAGTTGTTATCTCAGCAACCTGTGCAACCATAGAGGGTATTGGGTACGAATGGACAACCGCGGGCACGCCTGATGAACCCAAGGGTGCAGTTGGCTTCTTTGGCACAACAACAGGATTAATGGGTGCGGCAGAAATGCGGAGCGCACTCACGCGCGGGACATTGACAAGTATCTTTACCGATCGTCTCACGACGCTCGGCAGGGCAGCAGAAGCAGGCAGGATGCAATACTACAATACATTTGGCGACCTCCTTGAGTACCATAGTTGGAATACCCTTGGCGACCCAGAGATGACCCTCTGGACCGCAACACCGCAGGCGATCGATGTGACCCATGACACCGTGCTACAGACTGGATTATGCACACTCACTGTGCACGTACAACAGAGTGGCACACCAATTGAATATGCACTCGTGTGCGCACGGGCAAAACGCGACACATCATATTATCACTATGGCCGGACAAACAGTTCAGGCTTTGTCGAATTCATCGATACCTTACACATACCTGGCGATACATTGTTTTTCACGGTAACCGGAAGAAACCTGCTGCCGCACAACGAGAGTGTCCGCGTTCATTATGCTGGCGGTCCATATGTTATCATGAATTCATTCTCCCTATCTGATGAAAATGGTGGCAACAATGACTCACTGGTCAATCCAGGAGAAGATATTGAAATCCCTGTATGGCTTAAGAACTTCGGCGATGCGACCGCCTTCGATGTATCTGCAGTAATCCAGGAATTGCAGGTAGATCAGTACTTCAGTCTCCGCGATACGGTCAAGCATTATGGCGATATTCAGCCGTACGATTCAGCATGCACCTCAACGGATGGATATAATGTGCAGGTCGCGAACAACTGCCCTGATCTTCATCAGATTTTGTTGGAACTGGTAATCAGTGACAGTAATAACACAACATGGATTTCTGACTTCGCATTCATGGTTCATGCACCTGTTCTTGGCGTAACTGATCACTATTTCGAGCCATACGGGAGAAGCTTTCCTGCTGGTGACACCGGTCATCTCGTTGTTGAACTCATCAATACTGGCTCGTACTATGCCGATGATGTTTCTGGTGAAATCATATGTAGTGATTCATTCATAACGGTTTTGGATGCTCACGCCTCCTTTGGTATGATCCAGTCTGATAGTGGATCAGGAACGAATAGCTCTGACCCGTTCCTTGTTTTTGCTGACCAAGAGACACCGATCTGCCATCCCGTAGATTTCATGCTCATACTCACCTCTGGTGTCTATGTTGATACCTTCATTCTGACCGGGTATATCGGCAAAAAGGATTTTCTGGTGTGGGATCCAGACTCCAACCATACGAGTGGTCCAATAGTAAAAGCACACCTGGACTCGCTACGCTACTATGGTGACTACGTTACTGAATTTCCGAACAATCTGTTGACATTGTACAAAACAGTGTTCATCTGTGTCGGTGTGTATCCAAACAATCATGTGATAATCGACACGAGCAGAGCAGCACAGCAGATCGAAGACTACCTGCTCGTGTATAATGGCAAGGTCTATCTGGAAGGTGGTGACGTCTGGTGCGCTGACCCACAGGCTCGACACGGTTATAACTTCTGTCCTCTCTTCGGTATCCAAGCGGTGAGTAACACAATAGGTTTGTTCCCGAGTGTAGAGGGTTGCAGTACCACGTTCACTGAAAATATGTATTTTCCATATGCTGGTGAAGCGACACTGATCGATAACATCGATGCAAACGCAGGTGCAGAAGTGATCTTCCGTAATACGCGTAACGCGTACGGCTGTGGTGTCGCAGCAGACCGCACGACAATTGGTTTGTCTTTTGAGCTTGGTGGACTTACTGACACCCTCTCTTCGACAACCCGCGCACTTGTTGACTCAATCATGGACTACTTTGATGTGCCACCCGCAGATATACAAGAGAGAAG
>DAOVBK010000073.1 GCA_030670605.1 Candidatus Stahliibacteriota bacterium | reverse complement strand
ATGTACGGAACTGATTATACGATTGGTTTCGATACTGCGGTCAATAGTGCCCTTGAAGCCGTTGATCGCATCCGGGATACTGCGTCTTCACTCGAGAGGCTTTTTTTTATTGAAGTCATGGGAAGATATGCTGGCTTTATTGGTCTTGCTGTCGGACTCGCCGGTGGCGCGGAAGATGTTCTCATACCAGAAACGCCCAGTGATTTACAAGGTCTCGCAGAACGGATGCGCACGAGCACGAAACGAGGAAAAACATCGAACATTGTTATTGTCTCAGAGGGAGATGAAGCAGGCAACGCATTGACCATTGCCAAGAAAATCAAATCACTCACACATGAGAAATCGCGTGTTGCTATTCTCGGATACATTCAGCGTGGTGGTTCACCATCTGCCCATGATCGAGTACTCGCGTCGAAATTAGGTCACGCAGCCGTCAATGGTTTGCTGGAGAATATATCTGGCTGCATGGTTGGAGAAATCAAGGATGAAATTGTATACACACCATTGAAAGACACATACACAAAAAAGAAAAAAATAGACAAAGACATCTATAAAATCTTGAGAATCCTCGCAGAATGACCGCAGATGCCACAGAATCGTATTCGTGATTCGTATCTCGTACTCGTCCAACATAACAATCCTTCCACGAATACGAACTACGATAAACTATTACGATCTCCCTTTTCACTTTTGGCTTTAGGCGTCCGGCGTCTTTGTAGGAGGAGCTTCTTTATCTCGACGGATATAGTCGGAGAGGTTCGCTCCGAATATCGCGACTGGGAAGTCGCTCCCACAAAGTAGTTCCATGGTTTTATAGTTGTATGGTTATATAGTTGACCAACTATCAAACAATGCAACAATGAAACTATCCAGCAATGTGCTCTTCGACACTGAGACTTTGGGACTCTTTGACTTTTCTACTTCTAAATAAGATTGTGCTGCGAAAAAGAGTAGTAGTCTTTATCTGCGATTATGATGTGATCAACGATGCGAATGCCCATCAATTCACCAGCACCTGTCAAACGTTCAGTGATCTTCAGGTCATCTTCTGATGGTCGCACAATGCCGCTCGGATGATTATGTACGAGAAACAGTGCACTCGCATTTTCATTGATGGCGAACTTGAAAACCTCACGTGGATGGACCAGGCTCGCATCTAATATCCCCTTTGAGATTGTCGTATCCCGAATAAGCATGTTTTTTCCATCAACCGCGGCAACCTTAAACACTTCGTGTTTGAGGCCTGAGATGAAGGGATAGTAGTATTCGTGGATATCCTTCGGATTCTTAAAGAGCACTGTGCCGTCATTCTTTTTCGATAACGAACGTCTTCCGAGTTCAAGTGCAGCAAGGATAGCGACTATCTTTGCCCGGCCGAGCCCACCGATACCAAGCCGTTCGAGTTCACTCACTGATTTCTCGCTCAATCTTCGTAGATTGCCAACACGGGAGATAATTTCCTTTGCGAGATCGAGGGCTGAGTGATTCCTGACACCCTTGCCGATGATGATTGCGAGCAATTCAGTATCAGTAAGACCATAGTTACCGTACAGATAAAATTTTTCGCGTGGCCTATCTGCTACGGGCCATTCCTTTATCTTCATTTACTTAAAGAGCACAAAACGGAGGATAAAACCAACGAATACAATTGAGACCGTTGACATCAGTTTGATAAGGATATTGAGTGATGGACCAGCAGTATCTTTGAAAGGATCGCCAACCGTGTCGCCAACAACAGCCGCCTTGTGTTCGGGAGAACCTTTGCCACCAAACTCTCCTTTTTCAATGTATTTCTTGGCATTGTCCCATGCGCCTCCTGAACTCGCCATCATGAGAGCAACCGCAAAACCTGACACGAGTGCACCAATAAGCAAACCAATCACCCCATGCGGTCCCAGGAGCACACCAATGATAATGGGGACAAGAATTGCCATAAGCGACGGGAGTACCATCTCTTTCTGCGCTGCGACAGTACACAGGTTAACAGCCGCAGCATAGTCTGGTCGTGCCTTTCCCTCGAGCAGACCGGTAATCTCCTTGAACTGCCTGCGCACCTCAAGGACAATCAAGGCCGCGGTCCGTCCGACCGCCTTTATTGTTTGGGAGCAGAACGCGAACGGCATCATTGCACCAATAAAAAGACCGGCAATAATCTTCGGATCAGTAATGCTCAGTGTAAGTTCACCGAAGTGCAACAGGATCTGACTCCGGTACGCCGCAATCAACGCGAGAACAGTGAGTGCGGCTGAACCAATTGCAAAACCCTTGCCGGTTGCTGCCGTTGTGTTTCCAATTGCATCGAGGGCATCGGTTCGTTCACGTACGTTAGCAGGTAAACCAGCCATCTCCGCATTTCCTCCAGCATTATCAGCAACCGGGCCGTATGCATCTGTTGCCAACGTGATACCCAGTGTGGATAACATACCGACGGCTGCTATTGCAACACCAAAAAGACCATGGGATGGGTGTGTCGCACCACCGGGGAGGAAATAGCCTGCGAGTATGGCACAAACGACTGCAATTACCGGTGCAACCGTTGATAGCATACCAACGCTCAGGCCTTCGAGTATGACTGTTGCCGGACCCGTCTTCGATGCGTGAGCAATGCGTCGCGTCGGTCCGTAATTGTCCGACGTGAAATATTCAGTTGATAACCCAATGAAGACACCACAAACAAGACCCACAAGTACAGGCCAGTAGAAATTGAAATTGTCCGGAAAAAAGTGCTGTACAATCACTGCCGACAAGAGAGCCATCAGAATGCTCGCGGACCAGATTCCTTTCCGTATAGCAAACAAAAGCGCACGCTGGCTTGCCTCCTCCCTGGTGCGCACAAGAAAGGTCCCGATTATTGAACTCACAACACCAGCAGCGGCGATTGCCAATGGTAGCAGCACACCGCGTATGCCGAGCCCGGCGGCGAAGGCAAGGGCCATTGCCGCAACGATCGAGCCAACATATGATTCATACAGGTCGGCTCCCATTCCTGCGACATCGCCAACATTGTCGCCAACATTATCGGCAATGGTAGCAGGATTGCGCGGGTCATCTTCAGGGATATCAGCTTCGACCTTACCAACAAGATCAGCACCAACATCAGCAGCCTTGGTGAAAATGCCTCCACCGACTCTCGCAAACAACGCCTGAAATGATGCACCCATCCCGTAACAGACAATTGTCTGTGTTATGACGAGCAATCGTTCGTTCATGGGAAGCGAGCGGTACACCATGTTTAAAATAAAAAACCAGAAACTAAGATCAAAAAGGCTCAAACCGACAACCACAAAACCCATGACACCACCAGCTCCGAATGCGATGCGTAACGCACTATTGAGACTCGTGCGCGCTGCATTCGCGGTCCGTGCCGAAGAATTGGTCGCCTGCGTCATACCGATGAAACCGGAGAGCGCTGAAAAGAATCCGCCCGTTACAAAAATGAATGGAACGAACCGTGGAAGTATATCGCTGAGAGCAAGGATCAAAAGCAGTACAAAGAAAGCCGCAAAGAACAATCCAACGATGAGATACTGTCTGCGCAGGTATGCACGAGCACCTTCACGTACTGCCTGTGCAATCTGTCGCATCAACTCAGTACCTTCGTCAAACCGTCTCGTTCTTAAAGAAAGAACGAGCGCATAGAGCAATGCGAGCAATGAACCACCAGGCGCTAACCAGAATAAAGGAAACATTTCACCTCCTCAGACGCTGCTACGCAGCGCAAACACCAAACCCCAAGCACCAAGCTCCATAACGCAGATTACGCTGAAATTCCGCAGAGACCGCAGAATCGTATTCGTGATTCGTATCTCGTACTCGTCCAACATAACAATCCTTCCACGAATACGAACTACGATAAACTATTACGATTTCCCTTTTCACTTCTGACTTTTGCCTGCTGCCTTTTGCCTTATCCACTCTCCCCTCTCAACTCTTATCCCCGGCCTCGCCTTGCGAAGCGGGGCGGGCTATCCGGCATATCCTTGGCAAACTCCGTTTATGCTCACTTTGATCGATCATGTTCTTCAATGTCCGTGCACACTCACCTTTGATTGTGCCTCTGATGATGTCCTGGAGTGCCCTGTCTATGTCCTCATAGCAGAAGCCGATTTCACCTTCGTCGGTCTGGTCCTGCCACAAACCAGCACTCGGAACCTTCTTTATTATTCTCTCTGGAACAGATAGTGTGCGTGCGAGCTGCTGTACTTCGTATTTGTACAGGTCACCGATTGGCAGTACATCACACGCGCCATCACCGTATTTTGTGAAATAACCAAGCGCCAGTTCGGTCTTGTTGCCTGTTCCGCACACCAAGTAGTTATTCATATTGGCATAGTAGTAGAGTACAATCATACGCAGACGTGCTTTGATGTTGCCGAGAGCAACGTGACTGCCAGTTGGCAGAAGTCTGGTGAAGCTGTTATACAGAGCAGTCAAATCTACGTACTCAGTCTTGAGGGATAATTGTGTAGCAAACTCTGCTGCATCATCACAGTCTTCAACAGGGGATTCAATAGGGAGGATCAGACCAAGGCAGTTATCAGTCGCCTGCCTGATGAGAGCAGCACATACAGACGAATCTAAACCACCACTCAGGCCACACACAAAACCGTGTGCCTTTGCACGTTCCATCTCATCAGTCAGCCACTGTGCAATAACGCGTGTTGTATCCTCCCGCATGATGAGAAAGATTATATAGAATCCAGTCGAAAAATCAAGAACAATGTGCTTGATTTCCAGCCGTTACTAGTGATAATCAATATGTGAAGAACAAAGAAATCGCTCATATCTTTAACCGCATTGCCGATGCTTTGGAGTTCCAGGGTGCCAATCGGTTCAGAATAGTAGCATACCGAAAAGCAGCGCGTATCCTTGAAGATTTGACTGAAGATGTTTCGGTACTAGCTCAAGCAAATAAGCTGGAGAGTCTACCGGGCATCGGTCACGCCATCGCAACAAAAATAACAGAATATCTCTCGACCGGCACAATGAAGAAGTATGAAGAGGTGAAAAGGGAAACACCGGGCACGCTCCTCGATCTGCTCGACATACAAAATCTTGGGCCAAAAACACTCGCCCTTGCGTATAATGCACTCGGTGTTGAATCTTTAAAGGATTTGAAAAAGGTGATCAAAAACGGACGTCTTGAGAAATTGCCACAGATGGGTAAGCAGAAAGTTAACAACATACGCAGGGGCATTGTGCTCTACGAACGAGCCCATGAGCGATTGTCCATTGCTGTGGCTGAGGAGATTGCCAATGAACTCATTGCATATCTCAAGAAACACGCACGCATCAAGAATATCTCTCCGGCAGGATCATTGCGCCGGTGGAAAGAAACGATCGGTGATATCGATATTCTCGCAACCGGTACGAATGGCAAAGAAATCATCAAGATATTCACACAATTTCCGCACGTTGAGCGTGTGCTCGCTGCCGGCACAACAAAGAGTTCGATTCTTGTAAGGGGTGGCGTACAAGTAGATCTGAGAATCGTCAAAGCGGGCTCATATGGGGCGGCGCTCCAGTACTTCACCGGGTCAAAGGCACACAATATCAGATTGCGTAATATCGCCAAATCAAGCGGTTTGAAGCTCAGTGAGTATGGTGTGTTTCGCGGCAAGAAACAGATCGCCGGCAGAACCGAGAAAGAAGTATACAAAATACTTGGTCTTGCCTGTGTGCCGCCAGAAATACGTGAAGACCGAGGTGAAGTCGAACTGGCACTGAAAAACAAATTGCCGAAACTGGTGGAGCACAGCGATATCAGAGGAGATCTTCAGATGCATTCAACCTATTCAGATTCTGAAGCGACGATCGCTGAACTCGCAACTGCTGCTAAAGATCATGGCTACGAATACATACTCATCACTGATCATTCACAATCGGTCACATATGCACATGGTATGGAACCGAGACGCCTCCATAGACAATGGAAAGAAATTGATAGGCTCAATAAAAGACTACCCACGCTGTGTGTCCTCAAGGGCGTGGAGGTTGATATCCTGCGCGACGGAGCTCTTGATTATCCCAACACAATCCTGAAAGAATGTGACTTTGTAATCGCTGCGATCCACCAGGGTTTCAAACATAATGTAACTGAACGAATATGTAATGCTATGCAGAATCCCTATGTTGACATTATTGCACACCCAACCGGCAGACTCATATCCTCGCGGGAAGGGTATCACGTCGATTTGCGCACAGTTATGGAAGTAGCGGCAGAAACGGGTACGTGGCTGGAAATAAATGCGTACTGGGATCGGCTAGACCTGAATGATATCAATGCACGGGCAGCTCAAGAACTGGGTGCCAGAATCTCAATCGGCACTGATGCGCACGATACAAAGGGTCTGCAATGGATGAAGTTTGGTGTTGCCACCGCACGGAGGGCATGGCTCGAATCAAAGGATGTTGTTAATACGTATACACTAAATAAACTCCGTACCGCACGCAAAGTGAATAGGAAAAAATAGCAGATAGCCTCAGGTGCTCGATTCGACTTTCCTGAGAATATCCTGTGCAGTACGAGAAATGAAGTGATCCCTGTATGTGGATGCGTCACGCAATGCCTGAATCGATTTTGGTGTTCCTATCTGTGCAAGTGCCATGAGTGCTGCTTTCTTAGTTGGTTCGAGTAGTTTTCCTTTAAAGAAGGCTTTTTCGTGAATGACTTCAACAAGCTGATCGACCGCAGAATCATCACCCAGTAGACCAGTGACAACTGCCGCTTCGGTTCGTATTTCCTCATCTTTCTCACCCGGTATTCCCTTGCGGGATTTCAACCACTGAAGTACATCGCCGAGTCTCTTTCGTGCCACATTCTTGTCAAGGTTCTGCATAGCCGCAAGAACAACCTGTTTGTACTGACTATTCAAACCCTTTTCTATGTGTGGTTTTATTTTATCACCACCAATTTTAGTGAGACTCTCTATGACGGCACTTTGTACCTGTTCCTCCTCATCAGAAATCAATGCGCCGATTTTATCGATTGAAGCTGCAACCTCCATTTCACCGAGGATGTAGATGCCGTTTCTCCGTACGTACCATTCGCGCGCACTCAAGAAGCTCTCGATTTCAGGAATCGCCGTATGACCGATTCTAATAAGAACATCGATAATCTTCATCCGTACTGCACGGTCTTCAGTATCTTTCAAGGTATCGAGGAGAAGCGTTATGGAAAACTCAGAGAGTGAAGCAAGCGCATCGCGC
>DAOVBK010000266.1 GCA_030670605.1 Candidatus Stahliibacteriota bacterium | reverse complement strand
TCAGAGAGTAATGCAAAACAAAGCATAGTATCTCCACAAAATCACCATAGTACCGCGTTTCGCACGTTGTCAATGTGCCAATTCTGTATATACTATTCCATGAAGACGGATGCCAGAAAAGTCTTGCAGACAGTGCAGAAGACCGTAGAAGCATATGACATGCTCAAGCAGGTAAAGAGATTACTGCTCGGCTTTTCCGCAGGACCTGATTCTGTCTGTTTGCTCGATGTCCTGCATAGATTGTACAGCAAACGTGTCATGCTCCATCTGTTGTATGTTAATCACGGGCTACGACCAAAGAAAAACATCAACCGTGAATTGAATCTGGTGAAACGCTTTGCACAACACTATGATATCGGGTATGATATTGTGCCGGTACTGATCAAAAAGACAAAAACCGGTCTTGAGGCAACAGCACGTGAGAAGCGCTACGCTGTTTTGCTCAAATGTATGAAAAAAATCGGTGCCCAACGCATTGCGCTCGGTCACAACTGTGATGATGCGGTTGAGACGTTTTTGCTCAATGTATTGAGGGGGAGTGGAGCGCGCGGCATGAGGTCTATACCAGCAATGAGGACTCCGTTTGTCAGACCGCTCATTGAACTCAAGAAAGACGACATTCTGAAGTATCTTAAACAGCGGAGACTACCATACTCAATTGATGAAACAAACAGAGTGCTCGGGTATCGGCGCAACCTGATCCGCCACAAAATTGTGCCCGAATTGCTCAAAATAAACCCTGATTTACATGAGACAATAAAGAGAGAGATCAAGATCATTAGCTATGATGATGAGTACCTTGAAGAGCGTGCTGCTGTGGCGTATGAGAGAGTGGCAAAACAGCACGAAGACTACATTTTTCTTGACATAAAGAGACTCGTGAGGTATAATCCAGCGCTTTCTGTACGGCTTGTGATGAATGTAATAAAGGAATTACGGGGAACTCTTGACGGCTACGAAAGTAAACACTTTCAAGCAGTTTTCGGTCTAATTGACAAGGAAAGTGGTAAGCGAGTAAGCCTTCCGAAGGGTCTGTATGCCCAGCGCGAGTACGGAACTCTTGTGCTCGGCAACGTGCGGCACCGGCGTCCGAAGTACATACCAGTTGTGATTGGAAGAGATGTTGTTGCATCTGATTTTGTGCTGAAAACACGGTTTGTAACATCGCGTACGGTCAGCAAAAAGAAACGAGAGGAAATATTTGACCTTACAAGAATCAAAACACCGCTTTTCTTGCGGACACGAAAAGAAGGTGATTATGTACAAACAAAGATTGGTCGGAAGAAAATGAAAAAGATTTTTCACGAGCACAAAATACCGATTCATGAGCGCGATCACTTATTAATGCTATGCGATCAGAGTGGTATCTTATGGGTACCAGGCTATGTACGTGCTGCTCGCGCTTTCGTTAGCAAGAAAACGAAAAAAATCTTGGTGGTGGATTTTGAAAGAGCTCATTAAAGAAGCAGATATCATTAAGCGTGTCCGCGAACTAGGTAAGAAGATCAATGATGATTACAAGGATAAAGACCTTGTACTGGTTGGTGTGCTCAAGGGAGCATTTGTGTTTCTGTCTGATTTGCTCAGACACGTGGACGTCCCGGTCGTAGTTGATTTTCTTTCAATATCGAGTTACAATGGGACAGAGTCAAGCGGTGTTGTACGGCTCACCCATGATTTGTCGCTCAATATTGAGAATCGCGACGTTGTTATTGTTGAAGATGTTGTCGATACGGGGAGAACGCTTCAGTATATTATTGACAATTTGAAGACACGGAAACCAAGGAGTCTTGCAGTGTGTACGTTGCTCAACAAAAAGGAACATCGAGTCGTTGATGTCTCGTTAGACTATGTTGGTTTTACGATTCCGGGTGTTTTCGTTGTTGGCTACGGGCTTGATTACCGCAATCAGTATCGTAATTTGAGATACGTTGGAGTACTCAATGGTAGGTAAACCAAAACAAAAGCGCCGCATTTGGCAGACTGCGGTCATTTGGTCGATCATTATTATAGTTGGTTGGATCGTGTGGCTGCAAATTTTCAGCAGGGGAGCGAAAACTGCGGAGATTCCGTACTCGGTTTTCCTGCGCGAATTGAAACAGAGCAATGTCAGTGAAGTCACTATCACTGAAAAGCAGGTAAAGGGAAAATTCTACAATGAAATATCGTTTGAGGACAAAGGAACGTTCTTCGAATTCAACACACGCATGCCCTTTGAAGACCCGAAACTGGCAGATGAGCTTGTCAAGTATAATGTCATAGTAGTCGCCAAAGAGAAATCCGGCTGGGGGAACATCGTCATCAGCGTTTTGCCATGGCTGTTGCTTATTGGCGTTTGGATATTTTTTATTAGACAAATGCAGTCCGGCCAGAACCGCGCGCTCGGTTTCGGGAGAAGTCGCGCAAAGGTAATGCTTGAGAACAAACCGTCAGTAACATTCGATGATGTTGCTGGTGTTGAGGAGGCGAAACAAGAATTGCAGGAAGTCATTGAATTCTTGAAAGAACCACGCAAGTTTACACGGCTCGGAGGCAGAATTCCTAAGGGCGTGCTCCTGCTCGGACCGCCGGGCACGGGCAAGACCCTTATGGCACGCGCTGTTGCGGGTGAGGCAAAGGTTCCGTTCATTTCAATAAGCGGTTCCAATTTCGTTGAAATGTTTGTTGGCGTCGGTGCTTCCCGTGTACGCGACCTCTTTGATCAGGCAAAGCGGAACTCACCATGCATTATCTTTGTTGATGAAATTGACGCGGTTGGCAGGTTACGCGGTGCCGGTCTCGGTGGCGGTCATGATGAGCGTGAGCAGACACTGAACCAGCTTCTTGTCGAGATGGATGGATTCGAATCGAACGATGGTGTGATACTTCTTGCCGCAACGAACAGGCCTGATGTGCTCGATCC
>DAOVBK010000151.1 GCA_030670605.1 Candidatus Stahliibacteriota bacterium | reverse complement strand
CGAGATGTCAATGATGATTCTATTCGTCTCATAGTCCCATAGTCCTATTGTCTTATTGTCACTTAATTGATATGGCTATCTGACGATCAGACCATCCGACAATTGGACGCATACGAATCTATTCGTCTGATTGTCCTATAGTCCTATTGTCTCATTGTCACTTCATTGATGTGACTATCAGACTATTCGACTATCCGACGATAGGACGCATTAGTTCATCGCCCTTGACTTACCACCTATTCTACATACAATACTGCATGGATTTCGGGCGGTTAGCTCAGTCTTGGTTAGAGCGTCTGCTTGACATGCAGGAGGTCACGCGTTCAAGTCGCGTACCGCCCATTCCTCATACTACATACTGCCCTGATTCACACACGGTGAGAGGGAAAAGATGACCGAAATCCTCAATGCCCTTGCGAAAATCCAAAGTCTCGATAGCGACATTGAACAAACACAGAAAGAGATTGAAGCAATACCAAAGAAAATCACTTTATTCGAAAAAGACGTAGAAAAGGCGGAACATTCACTACAGGAAAAGAAGAAGCGAGTACAGGAAATCAGCAAGGAGTACAAAATCAAGGAAGGCGATATCGCAGCAAATGAAACGAAAATAGAAAAGCTCAACAGTCAGACATTCGCCGTGAAAACCAATGAAGAATATCGAGCACTACTCCATGAAGTTGAATTCCTCAAGAGCGAAAACAAAAAGACAGAAGATGAAATGATCACCATGCTTGAGGAAGAAGAAAAACTGAATAGCACATTGGGTGCGTTTGAAAAAGAAACTACGGACACTGTCAATGAACACACGCGCAAAATCGAGGATCTAAAGCAGCATAGAGAAACACTGTTGAGCAACGTGAAGACGATGAAGAGTGATTTTGAGGGGCTTTTCAACAAGCTCCCCAAGGATGCTCAAGAACTGTATGAGAAAATCAAGAAGGTCCGCGGGAAGGCAGTGTGTCTCGTTGAGGATGAAACGTGCACTGGTTGCTATGCAAGCCTGACACCGCAGTTCATGAATGAGTTGAAAAAAAAGGGAGAGATACTTCTGTGCGCACACTGTGGTCGTATACTCATTTTCACGACTGCAGACACGGATAAGTAAGGACCTTCTTCCTTCACTATTATATGACCACACGGCGTTCTGAACCACTTATACTATACACTGATGGTTCCTCACGAGGCAATCCAGGACCTGCGGGTGTTGGTGTTGTCGTATTCGAAGCTGACACAGATTCACCGGTTGCTGAAATATCAAAGTATATCGGAACAGCAACAAACAACATTGCTGAGTATGAGGCACTTATCCAGGCGCTCAAGTATATTACACACGCACAGAGGACCCGCGCTATAATCAAACTCGATTCAGAACTCGTCTATAAGCAGGTCACTGGCAAATATAAGGTACGCAAGCCACACATTGCCATACAACTCAGAAGAGTGCACATGCTGCAGCAGAAGATCAAGGACTTATCGCTGCTCCTTATTCCCCGATCGGAGAATAAGCTTGCAGACCGGCTTGCGCAACGTGCGAGCAAGAAAGTAAAACGAAAAAAACAATCGTTCTCACAAGAAAAACTGATTGAGTAGCATGTGCTCTCGCTTGACTTTGAGAGGATTCAGAATACACTAAACAGATGAAGCTATCACGAGAAATCAATGCACCACGTGTCCTCATTTTTGGCTATGTTGGCATTATCGCGATTGGAACGGTACTCCTATTAACACCGGTTGCCACGACACATGGTATTTCTTTTATCGATGCCCTGTTCACTGCTTCATCGGGTTTGTGTGTGACCGGGCTCATCGTCAAGAACACTGCGCTTGACTTCACACTATTTGGGAAATGTGTGATACTTGCTTTGATACAGATCGGCGGCTTGGGTTACATGACCCTTTCAACAACCTTTTTCTTTTTCCTTGGACGCAAGGTTTCACTACGCGACCGTGTGCTCTTCAAGGAATCAATCAATGTGTTAACCTATCAAGGATTGACGCGTTTTGCCTGGCGCGTATTCAGAATAACCATTGTTCTCGAACTTATTGGCACGGTTCTCTTGTTTTTCGGATTCAGGAACACATTCAGCCCGCTTCACGCACTGGGCCACGCGTTTTTTCATTCAGTATCTGCCTTTTGTAACGCCGGGTTCTCAAGCTTTTCAGAGAACTTGAGCTTGTTCTCTGATTCGTATTTTGTGCCTCTCATCGCGGCGCTATTATTTGTTATCGGTGGCATTGGTTTCGTGGTTATTTCAGACTTGTATTACACATATATACAGAAAATGAAAAAACGCCTCTCATTGCACACCATCATCGTGCTGCGGACCACCCTTGTCTTTGTCGTTGTTGGTACACTCTTTATTCTGTTGCGTGAAGGAACAGGCAGTCTCGCTCATCTTGCGTTTCCAAAGAAGCTTGTGGTTTCGCTATTCCAGGCAGTGACACCACGGACGGCTGGTTTCAATACGGTTACAATCTCGCTCTTTTCTCCGATTACACTCGTCATGCTTATGTTCTTCATGTTTGTTGGCGCCTCACCAGGCGGCACGGGTGGCGGTATCAAAACGACCACGTTTGCTCTGATCATCCAGTGGGTTAAAGAATTGCTCCTTGGCAGACATGGACAGGACATCACTGCTTTCAAGAGGAGAATTCCGATTGAACAGGCATACCGCGCAGTCGTAATCGTTGCCCTTTCAATCGGCGTTGTCTTTTGCGCATTTTTCCTGATCATGCTCTTTGATAATCCGCAACCAATGAAAGCACTGTTGGAGGTATTTTCAGCGCTCGGAACAGTCGGTCTTTCACTCGGTTCATCAACCAACCCGTATTGTAGTTTTTCCTTTGATTTTTCATGGATGAGTAAACTCGTTATTATTCTCGTCGTCATAACCGGCAGGGTAGGCACGATTACCATTGGTAGTGCTTTGTTAAAACCGCACCCTATTGATTACAAATATCCTGAAGAACCGATTGTTCTAGGATAATATACCGTGCATCCTGTCCTCCTGCATCATGGATATTTCATCACATTCAAGAAAGGTGCACCACACCTCCGTGGCCTTTTAGTGAACAATGGTTTTATTGAAAAAAGCTACGTACGAAAACCGACTGCTCCACGTGCGGTCAGGCGTATCAACCTAAAAAACAGATTTGTCATACCTGGATTCATAGATAGCCACACACATCTGATCGGACGCGGCATTGAACTGCAGCGCATTAATCTTGAGACGTGTCGGTCTTTAGAAGATTGTCTCGAGAAAATGCGTTCTGGCCTGCGCACCGAACATGAGGTTGTTTTTGGCTCGAATTGGGATGAAACAGCATGGCGTTCACGTGACTATCGTCAATTGACACGGCATACACTCGATGCGATTTCGCGAAAACGGCCGGTGATCATGCGTCGCATTTGCGGTCATTTCGCGGTCGTCAATACATGTGCCCTAAAGATAATCCCACGCACATGGCGCATTGTCGATCGCAAAAAAGGACACTTATACGAAGATGCCGTGCTCAACCTCGATGATATTTTCAAGCCAACAGATAGTATGCTTACTCAAGCAATTGACCTGGGCATGGCAGAAGCATTGAAAACCGGTATCACGTCAGTACATGAAATCACCAAGCCGCGCAGATTTAGATTCCTGCAGCGAGCAAAAGCGCGCCGGAGATTGAAGCTCCGATGGGCATGTTATTTTAAATCGCAGTATCTTGATAATGTGCTCGCTGCAGGTTTAACTAACGGACTCGGCGATGATTTCCTGAAGTTCTGCGGTATTAAGGTCTATCTTGATGGCTCTCTTGGCGCACGGACCGCAGCATTGAGTAAACCATACACAGGCACCCGTACCCGCGGCACACTACTGTTTTCTGAACGCCAGTTGCTCGGCATCGCCCAGACCGCACAGGAAAACGATTTGCAATTGATGATTCACGCAATTGGTAACCGCGCCTCAGCACTCGCAGTAAACGTCTCACAAAAGGTCAGTGGTCAGAAAAGCCGGCTGCGGCACCGCATAGAGCATCTTGAGGTCGCGGATGGACATACGATCCGTATAATGGCTCGTCTCGGACTGATTGCATCAATGCAACCGAATTTTACAGCACGGTGGCAGCAACCAGGCAACATGTATGAGCAGTATCTCGGTAACCGATTCAAGAAAATGAATTGCTTCAGGCAATTCGCTAACCTTGGTGTAACAGTGGTCTTTGGCTCTGATTGCTTGCCGCTCGGTCCGCTCTATGGCTTACAGGGCGCTATCTTCCACCCGTTTACGTGTGGACAGTGTACGCCGCTTCAGGCACTTAAAATGTATACGCAAACCCCTGCCTATGCGACATTCGATGAAAACAGAAAAGGAGAAATAGCAGAAGGCAAGCTTGCTGACCTTGTTGTCCTCGACAAGAATCCTCTGGTGAAGCAGAATCATGGACATATAAATGTGCTCATGACCATGGTCAATGGAAACATAGTCTACACACGCTCATCATGAAGACAATCATCCGGCTATTTCCGCACGCATTCAGAAAATTCAATGCTGACCGGAGTCCTCTCCTTGCATCGGCTCTCATTCATGCAGTTGTGTTCAGTATGTTTCCCCTGATACTTGGATTGATTTCCTTCTCGCTTTTTATCCTGGGCTCATCAGAATCATTCATGGAAACGCTCATGCCATTCTTGAAGCAGGTCTTTCCCGTCGGGATCGAAGACATCATCGCAAGCA
>DAOVBK010000147.1 GCA_030670605.1 Candidatus Stahliibacteriota bacterium | reverse complement strand
CTTTATGATATGTGCCACGTGGGAAGGTCTTTTTCAGACGTCTGGCAAGGACAGGCGCAGCGTGGGTGAGCATGGCTTTCTTGTTCGTCTTATAGATTTTTTTTGCTATGGTAATGACTTGCTGCGGTGTTTTGCCTTCACAAAAGACAACCTCAGGAAATCCTTTTCTTACTTCCCGGTGCAGATCAACTTTTGCATACCCGAGGTCGTCAAAAGGATCAATGAACACCCTTTTTTTCTTCATTGTGTTCAATTGAGAGTAGCTTCGTGCCCATTACATCCAGCAAATGGCACAAGGCTTTCTTGCGTATTCGTGATTCGTATATCGTACTCGTGCGGTAAAAGGTCATCAAACGAACACGATCTACGATATACGAGTACTGTTTTCTCGACGATGCCGTATGACCTTACGGGTCCCGTTAGAAATCTAGATACCCTCAGTAGCCTGAATAGAAATGAGTTAGCCAACGGCAAAAAGGATGGTTGGTTAATCTGAGTTTCTTTCTCTAACGGGACGGGGTGCGCTGCCGAATAACATATAACCATATTCTAAAATACTTCAGCCGAGAACTTTTGTATTTCAGTGCCTTCTTGTTTGTAGGCATCACGGGGTAGACCTGCTTTCCGACAGGTCTCTTCAAGGAATTCTTCCACTGTCCAGCCATATTCGGCCGCAACCTGGGGTAGAAGAAGACCACGTGCATATCCACGGTTGATAATAAGGCCGTCGCGTCCAATGACGATGTCGCCGAAATCCGTTATCTTTTCTGGTGGTGTTAGTATTGAAATCTCAATGTCGAGGTCAGGTAGTTCTTTTTCAGTTATTGGCGGGAATCGCGGGTCTTCCAGGGCGGCTGCTTTTGCCATCTGCTGGCAGCCAAGATATAGGGGACGATCACTAATGATAAGACCGATGCAGCCACGGAGATTTCCATGTTTGTTAATCGTAACGAATACACCGTACGGTTCTTCAAGTTTACCTGATGCATCTTTGATTTCAGAAGGCTTTTTTCCTTTGACCGCGGCTTCAATTGATGCGCGTGCGATATCTTTCAATTTTGATTTTTCTTTTTCGGTGAAACCAAGGTCAACACCGACTTCTGTTTCTTCTCCGGTATAAAATGCAGCAGCGAGATAACCGACAACCTGGGAGTAATCACCAGTGACATCGCCGCTCGTTGCATACATGAGCGGTTGTGCTCTTTGCGCACCACACTGCTTGGCAACAAGCATTGCCGTGATCATGGGGCCACCACCGCACGCCTCGCAGCTGTCCTGGCTCAACCGTTTATGGAGCAGTTGCGGGTCAAACTGCGCTACTGATTCGATGACCACATTGTCCAGCTTGTTTGCCTCACTCTGCGTGTGAAAGTGCGAGAGATCAGAGCTTGCCACTATGAGCACGTTCTTTTTCCCGACAGCATCGAGTATCGCATTACTGAGCATCTCACACATTGCGTAATCTTGACTGCCGAGCACGATTTCGACTGTTTTCGGATTCTCGAAAAGGTACTGCAAAAAAGGTATTTGTATTTCAACTGAATGTTCCTCACGATGTGCTGCAGGCTCATACGAAATGTGCTTGTGCTTGCTGATCAAGTGACGCGCAAGGTCAAGATCGTAATCAACAGTGCCGAGCGGCGTTTTCCGCCCCGTGAGTGTATCCACTGATGCGCCGTAGAACTCGTGGTAGTGGCTTGGTCCAATAACAATGACCGCATCATACTTTTTCCCTTCTACTGTTTTGTAGGCAAATGCAGCAACCTGCCCTGAATAAATGTAACCTGCATGTGGTGAGATAAGTGCATGGACATTGCCGTGTATTTTTGCCCGGGCATTGGCAAAAAACCCATCGAGCATTTTTGTCAGCTGTACTTCATCTCCCGGGTACCACGAACCAGCATGCCGTGATTCTCTATATTCTTTGCTTTCGCAATTCTGTGCCATAATGAGTACTCCCAGTAAGAGAAGCTTCAAAAATATACTCATAATGTATCATACGGAAAATGAACGTAATGTCAATATGGTGCGCTGCCATACTACATCTATGCTGTTGACTACACGATGTGTGGACCACAAATGTTGCTCCTGCAGTATTGTAATGTGCTCTTTCAGGAAGTCAATACTGCATACACCTTGAGCGATGCCATGAGCTGTCTAAATCCATTTGCCGCATCGACTGCCGTAGCGGGCAACGATATTCCCATTTCTTATTGCTTCTACGATTTCACACTGATTAGGACAATCATCACATTCAAATCCGTGCGATTTGAACTCCTGAGCAGAGCATTCCTCGAAACCTTTGAATGATGTACCGTTTGTAGATTGACAGCACGCCAGCATAGCAACACCTATTGCGCCCATCACCAAAAAGTGCTCTGGCACCACTACATTGAAGCCAAGCGCTTTCTCAAAAGCAGATTTGACGCCCTCATTTGCAGCGACACCACCCTGAAAGAGGATTAGTGGTTTAATTTCCTTGCTCTTTGCTACTGCACTGAGGAAATTCCGTACAATCGCATCACACAAGCCAGCAATAATATCATTTCGCTCCATACCCAGCTGAGCCTTGTGGATCATGTCACTTTCTGCAAAAACAGTACAGCGAGAAGCAATATGGACTCTGTTTTTTGCTTGTAGTGCAAGTGTGCCGAATTTCTCAATCGGAATTTCTAAGCGGACTGCCTGATGGTCAAGAAATGAACCCGTACCAGCAGCACACACGGTGTTCATAGCAAAATCGACAGGAACAGCGTTGCGGATGACGATCAATTTCGAATCCTGCCCTCCTATTTCGATTATCGTATTGACATCTGGATAAAAATGGCACGCTGCTACGGCGTGGGCAATGATTTCATTTTTCACAACATCGGCATTCAGCATAATGCCTCCCAGTCTCCGTGCTGAACCAGTAGTGCCAGCACCGTGTATGTCAACGTTGACTGGTAGGCTGTCCACGAGACCCTTGAGGACATTCTTGATTGCGTTAATCGGCTTTCCCAGGGTCCTGAGGTAGCACGCCGCAATGACTTTGTAGTGTTCGTCAATGATGACACCCTTTGAGGAAATAGAACCGATATCAATACCGAGAAAGTATTTCATAACCGCCTCCCGCCAAAAAGATTTTTTTTGCGACGCCATTGCAGGAGGTCCAAAAAAGCTTCAATTCGTGTGTACAAACCCTCAGTACCTGTGTGTTCATCAAGCGATATGTTCAGGAATGGAATATCATATGTCTTGGCGATGGTTTCAAAAGCAGGTAGTGCGGCAGTTTCAGGCATACAGCAAAACGGCATAAGATGGATGATTCCATCATAACCCTGGTGTGCAGCATGAATCGCGTAGCCGATACTTACTTGATCTTCGCCGCCAGTACCGTATGCCCAGTATCGCTGAGCTAATTTTTTCGCGCGCTTCTTGGAGAAATCCTTGTCCTCATCTTTTCTAATTGTATGATAGTATAGCCAACGGTGTGAGGTGAGGAATGGCTTTACGAGCACGCCATGATTTCCGAGATATCCTGTAATATTGAAGTTGACAAATGGTTCGATAACACAGTAGGACTCACCAACGAGCTGAATGCGTAGTGGCGCACGTATTCCGTTTCTTTCTATCTGAGCAAAATCGTTCTCGATTTTTGTTTTCATGCTTCTCAACTGCAAGACTGAATTTTCGTTCTCAATTGTATTGAGAGATTTCTGCAATAGATTCGACGATGCGCCCTCATGGGCTTCATATGGCCTTGTGTCACGGGCATATTCTTCGGCAAGGTCAACAAGCTTCGATTTGTGGTATGTTATGTTAAACGCATACAGAAAACATTTGATCACTGACGTCCAGCTTTTGTTGTGCATTTCGAGAAGGTCTGTGGCTATGGACTTCAAATTCTGGGTGCCAATGAAAAGAGTCTTGAATTCATATCCCAGCTTACGCAAAATAGAACACTGTAAACGGCCATAATAGCCGTAGCGGCACGACCAGTTCCCGCTGCCGATAAACAGGAGCATTTCAGCGCCATTCTCGAGCGCTCCAAACATATCTCCTAACGTTATCTTGAATGGTAAGCAGACCATTTCTGGCGAGTATTTGACACCGATCTTCAACGTTCGTGCAGTTGGCTTTGGTCCGAGAACCACCTCATATCCGAGATTCTCGATGAATGTCTTCAACGCAATATTGACTGTCCCCATGTGCTGGAAACCTACTTTCATATCAGTGCCTTTTTCTTCAGTTGGATCATATCAACGAAGGATTCGAGTCTCGTCATGAGCCCGGTTTCTCCAGAGTATTCATCAAGGATAATGCGCAAGAAGGGCATGGGTGTGTGTTCTAATATTTCCAATTCAATGATCTCATTTGTGATTGAACCTGCACCGCAACCGAAGCTAATGAGATACACTATTCCGGATATGTTATCCATATCCCGAAATCTCATGGCCGCGCCAAGCAATCTGTTCTCGAAATACCAGGAAACTGGTCTGATTTGTTTCATTCCGTGTTCAATATCACCATCTGACAAATGGTGACAATCAATGGTTTGACATCCAAGATCAGAGAGTTTTTTCGTGAAATTCATATTAAGGTAGTTGTCTTGTAACAAGTAAGAGTGTCCTAACAAGCCGATCGTGGTTGTCTTGTTCTCATTTCTGTCAGCAGGGAGGGTAGTCTTTTCAGCTTCTATGAAGCGCTCGAATTCTCCTTTGGCGAAATCATAGGCACGTTTTCCCTCAGCATTGGTATATCCCAATGCATGCGCTACTCTTGAATACGCCTTTCTCTCCGGCTCAA
>DAOVBK010000130.1 GCA_030670605.1 Candidatus Stahliibacteriota bacterium | reverse complement strand
AGGTCCATTATTTCAGAATCAAGACGTTTCTTCTCATTCTGGAGTTCGGTCATCCGGTTTGTCAGACGTTCGTTCCTTGCCTCCAACTTGACGAGCTCACTCTCGAAAAAGACCAACGAGAACAAATAGACCACGACTGCTATAAGAATCATGAGTGCACGCATTTTTCACCTGCCCTTAGTTTTGCACTACGTGCATGTGGGTTCTGAGCAATCTCTTGTGCTGTGGGACGGATTACCTTCTTATGAAGCCTCGTGAGAAATCCTTGTCGTACGTATTCACGAAACAGTGTTTTCACAATACGGTCTTCACCAGAGTGGTAGGAGATGAAAACGATTCGACCACCACACTCAAGCGCTTGAAACGCAACCGTCAATGCAGTTCTCACATTTTCTAATTCGTTGTTGACCCAAATCCGTAATGCCTGGAAAACAGTCGGCAAGGTCTTCTTCCAAAACCGCCTCGGCGTGACATCCTCAACCAATGCGCGCAAATCGTGTGTCGTTCTCAGAGCTCTTCTTGCTTCAAAGATCGCTGCACCTAATTTCTTGCAGTTACGCACGTCACCATAGTTCTTAAGAACAGAAACCAGTTCGCGCTCGGTTGTATTGCTCAATTTCTCAACCAATGTGGCATTGTCTGGCGCCATATTCATAAGCAGGTCGCCATCATACTTGTAGCTGAACCCTCTGCGTGCTGTTGCGAGCTGGTGATGCGAAACACCGAGGTCAAAAAGCACCCCCGCGAGTTTATCAACATCTTGCTGTTTAAGAATCGCATTGAGGTTGCTGAAGTTGTCTTGAATGAGGCAACAGCGGTTCCTGTACGCACCTATGCGCGAGCGTGCCTGGGCAATTGCCTCGGGGTCCCAGTCAATGCCTATAAACTGGGCCTTTTTCGTCTCCTGCAACATTGCGAGCATGTGTCCTCCACCGCCAACAGTGCAATCGCAAAATACGCCTCGGTCACGGGTGACGTCCATGTATTGAACCGCCTCATCCGTGAGCACGGGCTGATGAAAGAGCATGATGCGACAGCTAGCAAAGCCTACGCAAAGCTCTTAAGTGCAGCTCTTTTTGACGGAAAGATCTCGAACGGATAGAATCCGTACAATCTCAATATATCATAGAGATAGGGTGAGACGTTCACCAATTTGATATCGCCACCAAGGTCCTTGAATTTCTTTTGATAGTCAATGAGCCAACCGACAACCTTGTAGTTCATGTGACTCACACGTGAGAGGTCAATGATTATGTTGAACTCACCCGCTTCGATCATAGTCATGAATCTTTTCTCTAGCGTCTCGAATTCCTGCTCATTGATCTCACCATTCGGCAAGAAGAACGAGACCTTCTTGTTGTTTACCGCTTCAACGGCCTGAACCCTCATTGTTCCTCCTTCTCAAGTTTTCGATGCTTTCAGCATCCTCCAAATATGCCTTTTCAACTTCCTTGCTGAATACCTCATACTGCTGAGGCGACCACAATGTAAAATAGTCAATCTCACCAACAACAACGACTTCTTTTTCTATTCCAGAGTGCTCCAGAAGAAAAGCTGGGATCAAAATCCGTCCCTGTGCATCAAGATGGTCTTCTTTGGTTCCGAATGTGAAATGTCTTCGGTAGCGACGTGATTGTATGCGGTCCATGGACAAGGTAAGCAGTTCGTTCTCTTCAAACTTTTCCCAGGTCTTGAGCGCGTAAATCGCAATCTCACGGTCATAGCCTGGGGTTAGAATCAACTTACCTTCAGACTCATGAACCAAGACATTCCGAAACTGGCTCGGTATTGCCAACCGCTTCCGGTCATCAAGGTTATGTATGAAGAATCCCCGAAATCTAATTTGACCCATTTCTCCCCATTCTTTACCATTTTACTCATTATTGATTATTTGTCAAGTCCCAAAATGTACGTAGGTTACTATGACCTATGAAATTACGGGACTTTATGAATGGGGGGTATACCCTATATGCGTGTTTTTGTGATTGTCACAGAAATTGATAGTATCTAATGGGTACTGAACGCGTGTGTGTGTATATCTAGGGTTATTGTACGGGTAGTGGCTCTTCGTTTACTGCGACACTATGAAGGCTCAGCGATTTTCTTGAGCCGCGCCGCGAAAATCCCATCGGTGTGGTATTCACCAGGGAGCACTTTCAGATAGGTGTCACCAACTGGTGTGAACTCTTTTGCATGCTCAACAGTAAAGTGACGATGGCTCTCGAGAAATGTTTGTATTACCTCTTCATTTTCTTGTGGTAGAATGCTGCATGTAGAATAGATCAATGTTCCTCCAACCTTCAAGAACGTTGCTGCATTAACGATGAGTTCATACTGCAATCGTGCGAGACGCTTGATAACTTTTGCATTCACTCTCTCTTTTACTTCTGGTCGTTTAGCAATGACACCTGAATTACTACACGGGGCATCAACCAAAACCTTATCTATTCCCTCTATTTTGTAATGCCGTCCGTCAGCGATGACCGGTCGCACGATATTGACGCCGAGTCGCAGTACGTTCTCAATAACCATCTTCATACGTACCTCGTTTATATCAACGGCAACAAGCATACCACTATTGCTCATCAGCTCAGCCATGCACGTTGTCTTACTCCCCGGTGCGGCACAGAGGTCAACAACGGTTTCTCCTGGCTGCGGTGCGACGAGATGACATACCAATCCTTGCGCCTCATCATGTATTGAAATGCAGCCGTCTTTCATGAGCGGACTGTTGATGATATTACCAAGACGATTCACCGATTTGAACTCATCAAACCAATTTGCTTTCCTATACTCAAGACCGCTTGCAGCCAGCTTCCGCATGACATTATCGACACTGCTCTTAAGCCGGTTTATGCGTATATACGGAGTAGGACGTATCTTGAAAGAATCGATTATTTTCTCACCATCAACATGATACACATCAATGATCTTTTTGAAAACCCACGCACGCGGTATCCGCAGCGCATGGATCTTCTGGTTTCTGATGACGCCTCTGAGGACCGCGTTTATCAAACCCCGTTCTTTCATTGATCGTCCGAAATTGACCGCCTCATTGACGATTGCATAGATTGGAATGCGGTCGAGGAAAAGATATTGATATATGGCAATTCTTAATACGTTCCTGAGCTGAGAATCAAGCGACACAAAATCGCCATTGTAGGTACTGTTGGCGATCTCGTCGATTTCTTCCTGATGTCTAAGTGTACCAAACGTTAATTCGTTTGCAAGCGAACGCTCCTCATCAGGAAGGTCATCCTTCTCAAAGATCTTACCGAGCGCTTCCTTGAGATTCATTCCTTCATCGACATCACACAGTGCTTTGAGTGCAGCACTTCGCGCATTCATCCGATAGCTTCTCCTTCCTGTATACGAAAGCCATTAATGAAATCAAGACCGGAAATCACAGATTTATTCTCGGGCTGTAATTTCGTTATAACAATGGAACCATCTCCTGTACCGATGTAGAGCTTTTTCCTTTCAGCATGCAATGTTCCAGGGTCGTTGGATTTTTCACCTGGTTCTACAGCGATGATTTTCAGTTCCTGACCACGGAAATGTGTACGAGCACATGGTTTCGGCGAAAGTGCACGGATGAGACCGATTATCTTGTCAGTTGATGCATGCCAGTCAATGACCATTTCTTCCTTTTTGATCTTCGGCGCGTACGTTACGCTCGCATGATCCTGTTCTAGTACTGTATGCGACCCCGATGCGATAGATTGTATGATACCACTAATCGTCTCAGTAGCAACTGATGATAGACGCGCAGCGAGTGAACCGTAATTGTCTTGTGGTCCGATTGCTACTTCCTGCTGAAACACCATCTTGCCATGGTCTACTTTTTCATCCATGAATATGACTGTTACTCCTGTTTTTGTTTCACTGGCCATGAGTGCCCGCTGTATCGGTGCCGCACCACGGTACCGTGGCAAGAGTGACGGATGAACGTTTATACCACCATACTTTGGTAAACGCAATACAGTGCCACTGAGAATGTGACCGTACGCAGAGAGCACAAACAAATCAGGCTCACAACCAGTGACCGCTTCTATGAAATCCGCGTCATCTGGTTTGTCTGGCGCAAACACCTGTATCCCCTGTTCTTGAGCCCACTGGGCAACCCCGGGAAGCACCACGTTACGACCTCGGCCACGAGGGCGTGGTTTAGTCACAACGACGCCCTGTAAGGCAAAATCCTGCGCAATTTTCCTGGCGATTGGAAAGGCGAAATCACCCGCACCAAAAAATACAATCTTCATGTGTGTGTCGTTTTACAGTGCAAACCGTCAACGTACTTTTTTACTTTGTCCTGTTCTAATGCACCTACATGATCAATGATCAACGTGCCGTTCAAATGGTCGATCTCGTGAAAAACTGCACGCGCTAAAATACCGTCCATTTCGTAAACAAAATCTTCATTATATAAATCCTTTGCATGCATACGTACTTTTTCTGGACGGACAATAGCGAGATACAACTCAGGAAAACTCAAACAGCCTTCTTCAGCGTTCACCGACCCCTCTTGACTGAGAACCTCGGGGTTGATCATAACAACGGGTGTCGGTTTGTCCTCATGGGGTGTCGTATTAATAACAAATATCCGCCACAGTGATCCACCTTGATTCGCGGCAAAACCGATTCCATCCTCCTTGAGCATGGTCTCAATCATGTCGTCTGCAAGTTTGAATATCTCTTCAGAAATTTTATCTACTGGTACTGCTTTTTTTCTGAGTATCGCATCGGGATACTTGATGATTTTCAGAACCACAAAACCTCTGTTTGAAAGGTACAAAAATACTAGTTTGTTCTCACTTACTTCTCGACCCCGCGTCCTTTTTATTCACTTTACCAGTGATATTACCCTTTTCAATCTCGACCTTTACACCGTCTGCTATGACAAGCATGACGGTACGTTCTTTTACATTGGCAATGGTACCGTATATCCCTGCTGATGTTATGACACGGTCACCTTTGTTCAACTCATTGAGCAACTGCCGATGCTTTTTCTGTCTCCTCTGTTGTGGTAGAATGAGCAGAAAATAGAAAACGACAAAAATGAGAACCAACGGTAAGAACTGCAGCAACGGATTCCCTTGTTGTTGACCGCCTTGTTCACACATCTGTTGAAACAGAAATAGCAGCATTACATTCTCCTTTTATACTGATTTCATTATATGTATATATGGTACAAAGTCAACCACAAATTCGACAGCTATGAGACCTTCTATATTTACTCAGGCCTCGTTCTTTTCTCTATA
>DAOVBK010000109.1 GCA_030670605.1 Candidatus Stahliibacteriota bacterium | reverse complement strand
GTCACCATAGTCTTTGATATCTGCCGGCGATGATGCCATTGCATCAAAAAACTCTTTAGCATCACCTTCCGATGTATCAGCACTGAAGGTAATACTCTTCACACCGAGCTGGTTGAATCGATGCACCAAGCTGGTGACGATCGGCAGTGTCCTTGAATCATAACGCTCTTCCTCGATCACGATAATATCTTCAATGACCACAAGCGAAATTGATTCTTCTTCTATTGGTATCTCTTTAAGGAGTATCCTGAGACGCTGGATAACAGGTTGCAGTGATGGATGATCTCTTGGATAGGTCCTCGCAATGTTTATGCCTAATCCAATTTGCTTGATTAGGTCACTCTGGAATTGTGTTGTTCTATCTGCCATGGTTATGTTGTTTCTATTTTGTACTCATATGCCTTAATTGAAAATGAATCCTGTTCGATGTTCCCAACATCGCTGTAGGTAAAGAACGCCTTTGTCGCCTGATAGAGATTCTCATCCACGAGAACAGTGTTATCAACTGCATTTTTTTGCAATATCTGACATTTTATGAATCCCTTCGTGATAATGACCGCATGTCGCAAATCACGGTGTACGCTTGGCAGTGACGCATGGTCCATGGTCATACCGATCTTTAATCCCACAGGATTTTTCAGATATCGTCTTCTGTTAAGGTCGTCCAATTTTTTCAGCAAGTCTTCGGCAGCAAAGACTGCCATGTGTGGTGTGAAGCCTGATTCTTTAGGAAAACCAAAGACACTCACAATCTCATCTCCTATCACCTCGTAAATAACTCCCTTATAAGATTCAATGATCCTGGAGAATACGCCAAAAACTTCATTCAAGAAGGCCATAACATCTTCTGAAGTCATTGATTCACTCATACTCGTGAACCCTGCAAGATCTGCTCTCATGAATGCTAATTGTATGCTTTCCAGCGAAAGTCTATTCAGTTTGCCGAGAAACGTGCCGCACGAAGGACAGAAAGGAACATTCTCAGTAACCTCTTCGCCACAATGTTGACAGTTCATTGTCTACATCTCCAGAAGCTGCACGTACTCAGGTCGCTGCACATACATTTTCCGATGTCCATCGGTCAAGCGCATCTTCACGTCATCGTACATGAGCAGCGCCTTTCTGCCATAGTATCGACTTTTCTCGTTGTTGTTTTCATCTATATATCCTTGCGTTACCCGGTAGAGTGCCAATGCGATAAATGGTGGCAGCTTTATGAGCTCTGCAGTATCGAGTGCAGTCATCGCATGCTTCAAACTATGTTCAGGATCTATGAGTGACAACAGAGCGTAGCACGCACAAATAATCTCTTTGTCTTCAAGTTTTTCGGCAATTGACAGTGCGCTCGTGAGCAAATTCTTGGCACGCGTGTGGTCACCGAGTCGATGGTAAACAGAAACCTTCATGAGATTGATCTCTGCCATTAGATGTTCCCTGATCATGAAGGTGATTTTGCTGTCAGCATGCTCAACATACTCCTGCGCTGTCTTCATCTTCTTGTTCATGACATTCATGACCGCTAATTGCAACGATGCCTTGATCGACGCTTCAGTATGACCAATATCATCCGCCTGTTTGAGGCATTCTGTCAGCACCCCGCCAGCCTTCTCGATATCCCATATTCGATAGTAAATATCGCCAATCATTGCCTTGAACTGCACCTGCCAACGTACATCATCAGAGATGAGTTCATCAAAACCATAATTCAGATACTCCAGTGCTTGTTCGTAATTGCCAAGATTCATATGTATATGGGCAAGATTCGAAAGGCAGACTATCTCCGCTTTTTTCATAGCGTTATCCCGAGCAATGCGCCAACTTATGTTATACTCAAGAATGCTCTTTTCGTATTCGTACTTGGTCTGATACAGAATGCCAAGGTTAGAATGCATTAACGAAAGAATCTCCGGTGAATCTTCACCACATTGTTCAATGCTCGTGAGCAACAGCTCGGCAGCTTCATCCAGTTGGTTGTCTAAGAACAATCCGTATGCATAGCGCTCCACGAAATTCATTTCCTGGGCACCCTGCTTGTCTTCCCGCGCACTTTCCAAACCCTGCTGTGCCATTTTAATCATCTTCTGGATGTCACCGGTAATTTCGTATAGATCAGAGAAATTCAGGAACACATCCCTGACTGTATCCGCGCTCACCTCCCCCTCTCGTTCTCTGTTGATCTTTAGAACGGTGTTGTAGAAAGAGATTGCCTGGTTGAACGCGTAGAGATTCTTTGCCTTATCCCCTGCGAGCTTAAAGTAATGGGCTGCTTTCTTGAAATCTTCACACGAAAGACTGTGATGACCAATGCTCTCATAAAAATCATCGAGCTGATGAACATAAATCTCTTCAAGAAGTGCAGCAACGTGTTGATGTATTTCTTTTCTCTTTCGCAATGGCAACACGGTGTACGCCGCATCCTTAAGAAGATTATGACGAAAGACATACACAGGATCATTATCATTCTTCGAAAGCATAATGTACCCTTCTGTGACAAGATAATCGAGCTGTTCATGCAAATGAGCTCTCGTTAACAGTCGGTCGAGTACTCGAAGGCTGAATGAATATCCGATAACAGATGCGTAGTCAACGATCAACCGATAGTTGGATGCAAGCGAATCGATGGTTGACATGACAACACCATACAGGTCATCAAGGAATGACAACCGTTGATCTTTTTCAAGTGCCCACCGTCCAGAGATTTTCTTTATGATTTTTGTTCTCCTCGTATTCCGTATTGCCTCTATGGTGAAAAGAGGATTACCACCGGCCGACCGGAAGAAAAAGTCAACAACCTTTTCGTCCACCTCGCCGAGGATAGAACCGACGAGCTCCTGAATCTCATTCACTGAGAGCGATGACAAATTGATTTCTTGTATAGGTACATTGATGTTTGTGACGAAATCCTTCGAAACATTCACCATGAGAAACATCACCGGTTCATTCTTCAACTCAGACGCGAGATATGATAGGATGTGTTTTGACATCTCGTCTGCCTTGTGGAATTCCTCGAATATAAGTACTAATAACGTATTCCGACACTCGTGCTTAATGAGCTGCTTCATCGACGCATAGATCTCTTCATTAATCCGTAACAGCTCCTCGCGGTTAAGCCTTGTCATATCTGTTTCAAAAAGATGTTTGAGACCCTTCACATGGCGGGGAGCAAACCCTTTTTGCGCAATAATATCATGTATCTTGTTGTCGACGACATCTTTTGCGTCGAATTCATTGATTTTAAAATACTGTTTCAACAAGAACTTAAATGGAAAATACGGAGATTCGATCTCCACTGAGCAATGCGTCTCCATGTAGTCAAACGCATCGCTCTCTGTTAGGTATTTTTCAAACTCTTCCTTTAGTCGTGTCTTACCAATTCCCATTTGTCCGCTGATCATGCAAAATTGTGCTTCTTTTTTCTGCACGCGCGCAGCAATCTCCTTCAGCTTTTCGAACTCTGCGGTACGCCCACAAAAAGGCAGTTTCTGTGCCGGCGTAACCTGCGGCTCTTCTTTGACACCTTTCACCAAATAGGTATCGACCTTGGTGGTCCGCCCCTTAACACTGCGTTCTCCGATATGCTCAGCATCTACATAATCGGCAAGTCTGTTATAGGCACTCTCACTCATCAAAATTTCGTCTGCAGGACAGAGCCCGGTCACACGAGCAGCAATGTTAATATTATCGCCTATGACCGTGAGGAATGAATATTCTTCGATAATATAACCAAAAAAGGCACGACCTGTGTGTATACCGATAGTCATATCGATGTTTTTTAGAAGGGTCTTTTCTTTTTTCTTGTGCTTCCACCAGTTCTTAATCTCAAGCGCACAGCGTAGAGCACGAAGGGGGTCGTCCTTGTGAGCCTTGGGCGCGCCAAACACTGCAAGCACACGTGTGTCAGGTATAATCTGGTTTGCGGTACCCTTAAAGCTTCTTATGAACGTCTCCACTTCTGCAAGGCACTCGCGAAGACCAATCATGACATCTTTGTCAATTTGCTGATCCACGAGAGCCTCAAACCCACTGAAATTCGCAAAGAAAACTGAGAGCATGCGGATTTCTCCGCCAAGCTCTCGCAGACGATCTGTCACACCAGCTACCGCGCCTTGTCTCTGCAGAACCACACCACAATAAGAGCAAAAGGCGGCATCTTCAGCGGTCACCTCATTATCACAGAACGGACACGTTTTCATCCAATCACCTCATCATGAGTCACGGCAAATCCTTGAGATGTATGCGTTCCTTCTCTCATGGTCTTCCGAAATTATAAACAGAAAGCATTATTTGTCAAGATTACATCTCGCTCATGCATACTGTAGCACGTACACTGTAGCATTGCGACCGCTTTATATATCTTTCGTTGGTGCACAGTCCGAGCACTGAGAATCTTGATTTGTTGTGTTCTGTCCTCTATAATGTTGCAATGCGCAGAAGAAATATCAAGCGATTCCGACTGGAACCTCTGTGTGAGCTCATGGCCACTCTTGGACAGAACACATATCGCGCAGAGCAAATCTTCCAGTGGATATGGCAAAAAAATGCGACTGATTTCGCAGCAATGACCAATATCTCGAAGGCGTTCAGGAATTCTCTGTCCCAAAAATTCACTATTCAAGGTCTCCAGAAACGCACGGTCAAAACTGCTCATGATGGCTCGCAAAAATACTTGTTCAGAACAAATGACAGCAAATACGTAGAATCTGTCTTCATTCCAGAGGGAAAGAGAAAAACAGTCTGCGTTTCAACACAGATTGGCTGTCCAGTACAATGTGCGTTCTGCGCTACGGGACGTATGAAATTCTCGCGAAACCTGAGGGCACATGAGATTGCCGACCAAGCACGCATTGTTCAGCATGACACCAACACGAAAGTCACGAATGTCGTCTTTATGGGAATGGGCGAGCCGCTCTTGAACCTCCAAGAAACACTCGGCGCTATTGAAATCAACAGCTCACCGATCGGTCTCAGCATTAGTCAACGTCATACAACCGTCTCAACGGTCGGCATTCTGCAGGGAATGCGTACCCTTCTCAATGCTCCGTTCAAAGTCAAACTTGCGATTTCACTCAATTTTGCTGATGAGAACGTAAGAAATGAAATGATACCAGTGGCAAAAAATAATCCGTTAAAAGAAGTTCTGCAAATCGCCAAGGAATACTCTCGTACGAAAAGCATGGTCACCTTTGAGTATGTCATGATCAAGAATCTCAATGACCGGTTGCGCGATGCCCGACTACTTGTGTCCTTGCTGAAAGACATTCCAGCTAAGATCAATCTCATTCCGTACAATGAGCACCCGCTCATGCCGTACAAACGACCGTCTGATGAGCGTATCGGACAGTTCTACAACTATCTCCTGACCGCACCGCAGACAGTAACGTTACGAAAGTCACGCGGTCAAGAGATCCAAGCAGGCTGCGGTCAGCTTGCCGCGTTCCATGTTGTTAAAAAGAAATGAAAGAAAAGAAACGTCTCCACATCATTGTTTCTGGTATTGTACAAGGTGTTTTCTTCAGGGCTCACACGAGAAATGCTGCACAGAACCTCGGGCTTGTTGGGTGGGTCAGAAACTTACGAGATGGAAAAGTGGAAATAGTAGCGGAAGGCAGAAAGAAGAAACTACAAGAACTGATTCAGTGGTGCCATGATGGTCCGGCACTCGCCCGTGTGGACACCGTAGATGTTACATGGAAAGATTCAACAGGAGAATTTCAAAGTTTTAAGGTGAAGTGCTAAACCCTACCCCGATACACTGATACTCGGATACTCCGATACACTGATACTCCGATACTCTGATACTCCGATATCCTGTA
>DAOVBK010000212.1 GCA_030670605.1 Candidatus Stahliibacteriota bacterium | reverse complement strand
CTTTCACTGCATACAAGAAGCCTGAAACAAACGATCCCGCAAAGTTTGTCATCGTCGAGAAAGACAAACGGAAGCTTGCCGGTATCAAACGTGGTCTTGAAAAAGGCAGCATTCTCGCAGAATGCCAGAATATTGCTCGTGACCTGACGAATGAACCGAGTAATCGTCTCACACCGAAAATACTGCATGCAAAAATCAAGAAGCTCATAGATAAAATGAACCTCGACAAGACGATCCAGGTTCAATGTCTTGATAGAATACAGATGAAAAAACTCGGCATGGGGGCACTGCTTGCAGTCGCACAAGGCAGCACCAATGAACCACAATTCATCATTCTACGATACAAAAAAAGCACTCGACCGCTTGTGACACTGATCGGCAAAACCGTGACCTTTGATTCTGGCGGAATATCGCTGAAACCAGCAGCAGGTATGGAACGCATGAAGGGCGATATGTCGGGCGGTGCAGCAGTTATCGGAGCAACACTCGCCCTTGCCCGAACCAAGGCTAAAGTGAATCTCATGACAATCATACCGGCAGTGGAAAACATGCCCTCGGGTACTGCTTCACGACCAGGCGATGTCGTGCAGGCAATGAACGGCAAAACCATAGAGATCATCTCAACCGATGCAGAAGGACGAATGACACTGGCAGACGCACTGTGCTACGCGGAGACAAAGGGTGCCAAATATATCATTGATGTCGCAACCCTGACCGGCGGCTGTGTCGTCGCACTCGGTGATGTTACCGCAGCGGTCATGGGTAACCGTCAAAAAGGTATCGATACGCTACTCAAGATATCCCGCGCAACCGGAGAAAAACACTGGCAATTGCCACTCTTTGAGGAGTACAGAACGCAGATCAAGAGTGACATTGCTGACCTCAAGAACTCTGGTGGGCGCAAAGCCTCTGCAATCACTGCAGGTATATTCTTAAGCTCATTCGTAGATAATGCAGAATGGATTCATATCGACATTGCGGGTAAAGAGCTGAATGATAAAGATACATTTTACAGACCAAAAGGCGGCACAGGATTCGGTGTGCGCACCTTATTTGAGTTTGTCCGAAGAGTGGGGTCAGGACACACCATTTGACATACCAGATGGTTATTTCGACTTCTATAAACAAAACCTAATTGTCAATTGTTGAGACCTGACCCCTATGTTTTGTTGACTCACGGTCAGATTCGTATATAATAGAGAACTTTGAAAGGAGCGCCATGAAATACAATCCACGCCTCGTCACCATCATTATCAAGAAATACAATAACGAAAAGTCGAACCTTCTGGCAATTTTAACTGATATCCAAGCAGAATACAACTGGTTGCCACCAGATGCGTTGAGGCTCGTTGCCGACAAACTGAATGTACCCCTGATTAATGTCTATGGCGTCGCTTCGTTCTATCATGCGTTCAGCTTGACCCCGCGCGGGAAGCACATCGTTACAGTATGCCAGGGAACCGCATGCCATGTACGAGGTGCACCGACAGTACTGAACCGTATCCAAGAAATACTTAATGTCTCCCCTGGTTGCACAACAAAGGACGACGAATTCACTCTGGAAACAGTGAACTGTCTCGGCGCATGTGCACTCGCTCCGATCGTTGTTGTTGACGGCAATTATCATGGTCAGGCAACAACTCAGAAGGCAGGCGCAATCATTGCGAAATACCACAAGAAAAAGACTATCAAGAAGCCAAAAAAGAAAAGTTCTCGTGCAACATCTCTCAAGAAAACAACCAAAAGGAGAAAATCGTCAGTAAAGAAAACCGGAAAGAAAAAATGACACTCACCGAATTACAGAAACTTCTGAAAGCAGAAATGTTGTGTGGCACACTGGAAGAAAATCTGGACATACAAATTGCAAAAGCATCAGACCTCATGAGTGATGTCCTGGCATACACCGGTCCTGGAGAGCTCCTTCTGACCGGACTGACAAATCATCAGGTTATCAGAACATGTGATATCGCCGGCTTACGTGCCGTCGTATTCGTACGTGGCAAGAGGCCTGCCGAAGATACGGTTAAACTCGCCACAAAATGCAATATCTGTCTGCTCGCAACGAGACTTTCCATGTTTGAATCATGTGGAATTCTGTTCTCTCATGGTATACGGGGGGTCACAAAGCACGTTTCAGAAAAGCGGTAACATGACGTCCGATGTTGTTTTTCAACAAAATTTTGCTATACACGGTGGCGATTTCGTGAACGCCGGAGAGTCATCCTGCAAGATCAGAATAATCCTCAAGGAAATCGGCGTTGACGCTGAAATCATACGCAGGGTGGCAATTGCTGCATATGAAGCAGAGATGAATGTCGTTATGTACGCGGAGCTCGGAAAAATGCACTTCATGGTGACGCCGAAGAAAATTCACCTGACGATTGAGGACAAAGGACAGGGCATAGAAAACATAGAACTCGCTATGCAACCCGGGTATTCCACGGCAACCGAAGAAATGCGAGAAATGGGGTTCGGTGCTGGCATGGGTCTTCCGAACATCAGGAAGAATGCTGATGTATTCAACATTTCTTCAATTGTCGGAAAAGGCACCACGCTGAAACTAACGTTTGAACTCAATGGCAAGCAAAACTAACCAACAGATGATTCATTCAGTAAAGATCAACGAGAAAAAATGCATTGGCTGTGTCCGGTGTATGCAAAACTGTCCGACCAAGGCAATACGGGTCCGGAAAGGCAAGGCGGTTATCAACTATGAACGCTGCATTGATTGTGGTGAATGTTTGCGGGTTTGCCAGTACAATGCTGTTATTCCAATCACAACATCATCAGCAGACCTTGACAAATTCAAGTACAAAATCGCCCTACCGTCACCCGTTGTTTACTCACAGTTTGGTCAGCAGGTACTTCCCGATGAAATACTTTCGGTAATCAAGGAACTCGGCTTCGACTATGTATATGATGAAGCACTCATGTGTGAAATGATCAGTATGGCGATTGAAGAGTATCTCGATGAGACCACATCACCCCGCCCGATAATATCTTCTACATGCCCTGTGGTTGTGCGGCTGATTCAGCGACTCTTTCCGAGTCTTTGTGATCTTGTCATACCGATCGAACCACCACGTGAAGCCGCGGCAAAGAATCTTCGCCAAGAAATCGCCCAGAAAAATAACATCTCGCAGGAGGATATTGGTATCTTCCACATCACGCCCTGTGCTGCGAAAATGATTTCCATCAATTATCCTGAAAGCATGAAGCGGTCACATCTGGATGGCGCTATCTCAATCCATGAAATCTACAACAGAGTTATGCTCAAGTTGAAAAAAGAACGCCGTCCCTCTTGGTTGTACAAACACCATCCAGTCAGCGGCATCGGCGTCGCATGGACCGTATCTGGCGGAGAAATCAAAGCATTGAAAGACTTTCCGTCTGTTTCTGTATCTGGTGTGTATGATACGATTAGAATCCTTGAGGATGTGGAATCGGGAAAACTCAAAGACATCAAATATCTTGAGTGCCTCATCTGCCCTGACGGATGTATTGGAGGACCACTCACCGTGGAAAACAGATTTGTCGCCAGGAGTAATGTCAATAGATTGATACGGATTTATGGCGACAAGAAAATGGTTGATATACGCCGCGTGCAGAAAATG
>DAOVBK010000087.1 GCA_030670605.1 Candidatus Stahliibacteriota bacterium | reverse complement strand
TGGCTCGGTGCTGCAATGAATAACGTATCAGCAATCCAGGTTGATTCTGCGCCGAGCTCCCGGACATCCCATACCTCCCATGTCCATGAACCTGGACTGCCAGTGCCATGATACAACCACATGCCACCAGCACCCCCGGCCTCAAGATCAGTATGTATTGCCCATGGTTCACCATTAATGACTTCGCAGTCAAGCTCATGCCACCAGAACTGTGATGTTGCAAAGATCGCGGGGACGGATAGTTCTGTCCAGTTGGTCCAGGTATAACCACCATCAGTGGATTCAATGTGGTGTGGTGCGGTGACCACGGTAGCGCCCACCGTCACTGTATCGTGGAATGCAATCATCGCGTAGTCGCCAGTACCCTGACGGCACTTGCCAGCGCCTGAACTTCCGGCAATAGGGTCAATCCCCCGTGCTACCCTGATTGTATCTGACCAGGTATATCCACCATCTTCTGACACCCACGCATACAGATGCTCATTTCCATTGTTCAAGTAGCTGAAGGCATTGACGATGAGGTGGAAAGGATCATCTGGGCTAACCGCAACACCAGTATGCCATGGACACAGATCTGGACCCGTTGCCTGAGGAAGTGCAAGCGGCGTTGAAGGCGATGATGCTGATGGCGTGCCTTCTTCTATCATGGTTTTAAGATTACCTTCTGCATAACCGTATGGGCTTTCTTGAAACGAGAAAAATAGTTCGCCGGGGTTCTCGTCAAAATCGGGCGAACCATCAACACCCGGATAGATACGTGCATATTCACCAGAGAACGGACCATAGATTGTCCACGTTGCACCATCATCTGTCGAGTACGCGATCTTCACCTCCATGAAATTTTGCGGGTCTGGTGTAGGATCACCGAAGACTACTGCGATTGCTTCGCCTCCCGTACTGACGGTGATGTTTTTCCCCTGTGTCCCCATGATTGCTCTGATATCACCGATCGGTGCTATGAGTATTCTGTCTCTCAGTGATGTGCGCGTTTCCGGCTGCACAGATACGCCGTCGACATAGTCTCTTTTCACTGGCATTTCATATGCAAAGCATACTACTACCAACACAAACAGCACTACTAATTTCTTCATCATTTCACCTCTTTTCTATGGGGTCAGGCCCCTTTGCCTTGCCACGCAAGGCAGGAGACAGGGCTTAGGGATCAGGAAACAGAGAAAAGCCTACACCAAATCTGTTGTTCCCTGATTCCTGTATCCTGTGCCCTTTGCTTTGCAACGCAAAGCAGGAGACAGGGCTGAGGGCTTAGGAAACAAAAGAATTTTTTTTCTCCCTGTGCCCTGATTCCTGTGCTTAATCTGTTGATTCCTGTTCCCTGATTCCTGTACCCTATCTATCGGGGCGGTGGGATTTGAACCCACGGCCTCATGGTCCCAAACCATGCGCGCTTAGCCGCTGCGCCACGCCCCGGAACTGTGTATTATAGTATAAAGTGCCGAATTGTCAAGCATTGTGCTTCTTGATTCCACCGTGTGCCAAAAAAATTGTGAAAAATCGGCTGATTTCTTGACAGCGTGTACTTTTTGGATATAATCTCCAATGCGCATGCTCATTGTCAGCGGCAAGGATGCCCTGCAGCACGCGATTGGTAAGACCCTTGCTGTTGAAAGTGCAGTGCGTGCGTTTGCGAGGTCAAAAACAGACTACGAGACAAAATTTCTGTACTATGACCGCGCAAATAGTCTGAAAGCCAAAAAGGCAAAGAAAACGGCGCGTTCAATCAGGCAGTTCATCTCGAGAATAGAAAAACTATGGGGAGAGATTCATTTTCTTCTTCTTCTCGGTGGTGATGGCGTGGTTCCTTTTTTCCGATTGAGGAATCCGTGTGAAGACAGTGATGACGTGGTTATGTCAGATAATCCCTATGCATCGCGGGATAATGACTATGCGATACCCGAGCGCGCGTGTGCGCGTATTCCTGAGAACAGGAGTGCTCATTTTATCGTCAAACAACTGAAGAAATACAGTGAACATACGAGGAGTTCATTTGGTATGACTGCAGATATATGGAAAAGGACGTCCATGGATGTTTATCGAACCGTCGGTAATGTTGATGAGTTGAAAGTATCGCCACCAGCGACGACTAAGACATTCAAATCAACATGGTTACAGAAAAAGCGATTTCTCTACTTCAATCTTCATGGAAGTAAGCTATCTCCGCACTGGTACGGCCAGGCGAATGGCAGTTATCCTATTGCAGTGGCTCCCCGAAATGTTCACAAGGCATCAGGTGTTGTTGCCACTGAATCATGCTACGGTGCATATATCATAGACAAGTCGAACGACGATTCGCTTGCCCTTACATTCCTTCAGGAGAAAGGAATAGTAGGATTTTGTGGCTCAACAACAATTGCGTATGGTCCGGTTGCACCTCCTGCTGGTGAAGCAGACCTCCTTGTGAAATACTTTCTTGAGTACGCACAGAAAGGACTAACGCTTGGCGAAAGTCTGCGGAACGCAAAGGTTGACTTTGCCAGGAAGATGCTACGACGGCAGGGTTTCTTAGATGACGATGATCAGAAGACCCTTCTTCAATTTGTCTTGTATGGGGACCCGACAGTGAGACTGGAGGACCAGGAGACGGGGAGACACGGAGACAGGGTGACCAGGAGACAGAAGAAGAGATGATATCGGAGCGTCAGATACGAAGAATCAAGAGGCACATTGCAAAGGAATTTCCTGAGTTCAAGGGTGTACAACCCGTTCTTACTGAAAAGATTATCAGACCACAGAGTTCTCTATACAAGAAGCTGTCACTTGGTGTTCCAAAAAGACTGAGAAGAATTTTCCGGCTACGTTTTACAAAGACAATTGAAACTGTTGACCATACAGAAATAGAGCGGATATTGACAGTGAGTCTCAATGAACAGGGTGAGATTATTAAGATAGCTGAATCACGATGATACAGGGAACTGAGGACACACGGTATGCGTTTGTTAACGGCATTGTGCGATCGCGCGAGGCGCGGCTTCTCACAAAGGGACATCTGGACCGACTCATAGCGAGTCCTGTGGTGAGTTTCTCGACAATCCTCGCAGACACGGTATACGGAGGATACGAGGATGTCGTAGAAGGATTTGATACTGAGACGACAGCAATCGGTACGTTCTTGAGACGATACTGTGAGACACCTTACGTTTTGCACTTGATTGATTGGCCAGAGCAAATACACAATCTAAAAGTGAAACTAAAAGAAGGGAGCGAGAATCTATATTACCCACAATCAGAATCAGACGTCGAAACGTGGCCCGAGGTTGCTGATGCAATTGCAGCATTCGCTATAGACAAAGATCCATTTTTTCTTTCCACAAACTTAGATAAGATTCTGTGCAAATATCTGTATGAGATATCCCAATTTGGTTTGTTTTTTAATACATACTATCGACTCTATTTTGACCTTGAAAATATTCGAAGTTTCTTCAGGGCACGCCAATTTGAGAAGAGTCGTGAGATTTTCGAACAGGTGTTTATTGATTATGGCACACTTAATAAATCTGTGTTTCTCGAAAACCTGACTAATCCGTACGATGCACTCGCCAAGAGTTTTTTCACGACACCGTATGCACACATTGTGGACAGAGGGGGTGCATACCTGGAAGAACATCATTCGTTCTTACTGCTTGAACGATTGTGTGAGGAGATGAAATTTCGTTTCTTGCTTCAGGCTCGGAAGATGACGTTCGGCGTTGAACCGCTGTTTTGCTATCATGAATTCAAATTAGCTGAAATCAAGAAATTGAGACAGGTTTACTGGGGACGCATGAACGAAGTCCCTGTTGACGAACTACGGGAGAGTATTCCTGATGTCTGGTAGTGCGCTTGCAATCGTCGGGAGAAAAGAGACGATAATGCCTTTCCTGGCGACCGGTGCAAAAGTCGTCTATGCTCAGAAAGGCGAGTGTGTCAAAATTGTTGAGGATTTGATTAGTGAAGGAACAAAAATCATTCTCTTCACCGAAGAATTCATTGATGAATTAGACGATGTTTTGATGAGATATCGTACTGAAACCACACCCTGTCTAATACCCATTCCAACCGGTAGGGGAAAGACGAAACTGGCAATAGAAAGAATAAGGGATGTAATAAAGAGAGCTGTTGGTGCTGATGTTTTTTTGGAGGAAAAATGAGAAAAGGTGAAATCACAAAGGTTTCAGGACCTCTTGTTGTGGCAAAGGGTATGACCGGTAGCAAGATGTATGACGTCGTTCGTGTCAGTGAAGAACGGCTCGTCGGTGAGATCATCGAACTGTCTGGTGATCTCGCTTCGATACAAGTATACGAGGATACCTCCGGCATTGGCCCTGGTGAACCAGTCTACATGACCGACCAACCTTTGTTTGTTGAACTTGGTCCTGGCCTCATTGAATCAATTTATGATGGCATTCAGAGACCACTGGATATCATAAGAGAAAAGACAGGCGACAATATTAGTCGTGGCGTCGAGATTCCAGCACTTAACAGAGATAAGAAATGGCACTTCAAGCCACTGGTGAAAAAAGGTGATGCACTTGGACCAGGAGATATCATTGGTGAGATTGAGGAAACGGTTCTCGTTGTTCACAAGATCATGGTTCCACCCGGAGTGCACGGCAAAGTGAAGAGCATAAAAGAAGGTGCGTTTTTTGTGACTGATAAGGTCTGTGAGTTGACCAATGACAAGAACATTGTTGCGCTTTCAATGCTCCAGCGCTGGCCTGTACGTCTACCGCGTCCGAACCAAACACGACTCGCACCAACGGTGCTGCTTTCAACGGGGCAGCGCGTTATTGATATGTTTTTCCCGGTGGCAAAAGGTGGTACTGCATGTATCCCCGGCCCTTTTGGTTCAGGCAAAACTGTGATTCAACATCAGTTAGCCAAGTGGGCAGATGCTGAAATTGTTGTCTACATTGGGTGCGGCGAGCGCGGCAATGAAATGACCGATGTTCTGCTTGAATTCCCCGAACTGAAAGACCCGCGTTCTGGTGAACCACTCATGAAGCGGACCGTGCTCATTGCGAATACGTCAAACATGCCCGTTGCGGCGCGCGAGGCATCTGTGTATACAGGAATCACTATCGCTGAATACTTCCGGGATATGGGGTATTCAGTCGCAGTCATGGCTGATTCAACATCACGGTGGGCTGAGGCGATGCGCGAGATATCTGGACGACTCGAGGAAATGCCAGGTGAAGAAGGATATCCTGCCTACCTGAGTGCCAAGGTCAGCGCGTTCTACGAACGTGCTGGCAGGGTTAGTGCGCAAGGCAAACCTGACCGGCAAGGAGCGTTAAGTGTGATTGGCGCAGTCTCACCACCGGGCGGTGATTTGTCCGATCCTGTTGTTCAGGCAACACTGCGTGTTGTCAAGGTCTTTTGGAGTCTCGAAGACAAACTTGCGTATCAACGGCATTTTCCGGCAATATCATGGCTGAATTCCTATTCACTGTATACTGCTGATATTGCTGATGAAGTGAACAAACACGTTGCACAGGATTTTACCGAACTTTCGAAAGAGGCAATGAGGTTGTTGGAACAAGAAGCTGAACTTCAGGAAATTGTACGGCTTATTGGTGTTGATGCACTGTCACCAGAGGACCGGCTTGTTCTCGAGGGGGCACGTTCATTACGCGAAGACTTTTTACATCAGAATGCGTTCCATGAGATTGACACGTATGCGTCGCTCAAAAAACAGCACAAGATGCTATCAACATGTTTGTTCAATTACAATAGGGCGAAAGAGGCGCTTGCGCGCGGTGTCGCATTTGCGGATATTGTGAAAATGGAAACGCGAGATAAGATTTCACGTATGCGGTATCTGCCTGAAGCGGACATCGGAAAAATCGACAGTCTCAATGAAGAGATTATGGAAGCGTATGACACTCTCATAAAGGGCGGGAAAACAACCGAAACAGAAGCGGCAGAGAAAGAACAACCGAAGGGGGAAAAGTGATAAAGGAATATAGTAGCATTCTCAATGTTGCCGGACCTCTTCTTCTCGTTGAAGGTGTTGAAGGCGCTAAGTATGAGGAATTGGTTGAGATCTACACAGCGAGCGGTGAAAAGAAAAGGGGCAGGGTTCTTGAGGTTGATAGAGATAAAGCATTGGTGCAGATTTATGAGGGGTCAACTGGCATTGATGTAAAAGGTTCGCAAGTGAGATTTCTTGGTAAGACGCTTCACATCGGCGTATCCACTGATATGCTCGGTAGAGTTTTCGATGGTCTCGGAAGACCAAAGGATGGCGGTCCGGAGATCATTCCTGATGCACTTCTTGATATCAATGGAGCACCGATTAATCCAACCGCACGTGATTATCCGAATGAATTCATACAGACGGGTATTTCATCAATTGACGGTATCAACACACTCGTGCGTGGGCAGAAGTTGCCGATTTTTTCTGGCTCTGGATTACCACACAATCGTGTTGCTGCGCAGATCGTGCGCCAGTCAAAAGTGCTTGGAAAAGAAGAGCAGTTTGCAGTCGTATTTGGTGCCATGGGGATTACGTTTGAAGAGGCGAATTTTTTCATCGAGGATTTCACAAAATCAGGTGCACTTGAGCGTGTTGTGTTACTACTCAATCTAGCAGACGATCCTGCAATTGAACGTGTGTCAACACCACGTGTTGCGTTTACGGTCGCCGAATATCTTGCTTTTGAAAAGGGATTGCACATACTCGTGGTTCTCTCCGACATGACCAACTATGCTGAAGCGTTGCGGGAGATATCAGCAGCACGAAAAGAGATCCCCGGGAGACGAGGATATCCTGGCTACCTGTATACTGATTTAGCAATGGTGTATGAACGGTCTGGTCGAATCAAGGG
>DAOVBK010000040.1 GCA_030670605.1 Candidatus Stahliibacteriota bacterium | reverse complement strand
CTGAAACCAAAACCATTTCCAGGTCTTGCGGCTGATCGCACTAAGGCGATTGAATTGCTTAAGATAAAACAAGCCATGCTCAAGAAATTACCAGCAATAGATTGTGGTGCGTGCGGCGCCCCAGACTGTGAGACACTTGCGACAGACATCGCCCGCGGTGACGGAAGATTAGAAGATTGTGTGTTTGTGAAAAAAGGAAGTGTACAATGAATGGAGAAAGCAAGAAGCTGTCCGAGCTCGTGAAAGATTTGCAGCTGAAAGTACTATGTAGTGAAGAACATCTTGATAGGTCAGTAACCGGCGGATACGTCAGTGATCTACTCAGTGACGTAATGGCTCACACGAAAAAAGGTGATGTGTGGATAACGTTACAGGGACATCCGAACATCGTTGCAGTTGCGGTGCTCAAAGAACTTGCTGGGATAGTCCTTGTCAACAACCGTCAGCCAGATGAAGAAACACTCGTGAAAGCAAAAACTGAGAAAGTACCAATTATGACCAGTGAGCTTCCAGCATTTGAACTCGTTGGAAAATTATACCAAATGGGATTGTCAGAAACTGCATGCTAAAATGGTTTCAAGCAGACTTACATGTCCACACGTGCTTGTCGCCTTGTGCTGACCTCACGATGTCACCGAAACGGATCGTTACGAAGGCAAGGGATAAGAAACTTGATATGATTGGAATAACTGACCATAACTCGGCAGAGAATGTCGAGGCGACAATACGTGCTGCTCAAGGAAAGAATATCACAGTGCTACGTGGCATGGAAATCGCAAGTGTAGAGGAAGCACATGTTATAGCACTTTTTGACACTGCAGCATCCGTGATGAAATTGCAATCCATAGTATATGAACATCTTACACCCGGCGAAAACAAAGACGGTGTATTCGGCGAACAGATCATTGCCAATGAATTCGATGAAGTCGAAAGATACAATGAGAGACTATTGATCGCCGCCACGACGATGACGTTGACCGAAATCGTAAAAAAGATACATATGCTTGGTGGTGTTACGATTGCATCTCATATTGACCGTGAAAGTTTCAGCATCATTGGCCAGCTCGGGTTCATTCCACCCGACCTCGAACTCGACGCAGTAGAAATATCTTCATATGCACGGAAAGATGAGATTCTTAAGCAATTCCCTGATGTTGCGCGTTTCCCGATGATCACAGCATCAGACGCACACTTCCTTGATGATATCGGAATGACCACAACATCCTTTCTGCTTGCTGAACCAACAATCGTCGAGATGCGAATGGCATTCATGAATCAAAATGGGAGAAAAGTGGAAATAGGTGAACAGGATGAGTATCAGCATTACAAACACTAAACCCCAAATCCTAAACTCTAAGGAAATTCAATATTGTTTGGGATTTAGTGCTTGCCCCGTTAGAGTCCTCAATGTTCAATCGTGGTTCCGCGAGGTATTGTTACGTTTTTCATTAATACATATTATTTCAACTCAGTTGTTCTCTAACGGGGCTTGGCACTTGGAATTTCCCGAGTCATAACGAGGGCATATGCAGGATCTTTCTCTTCACATTCTTGATATCACCGAGAATTCTATTGCGGCAGGAGCAACGCTCATCGAAATCATGGTTGACGAAGACCGTCACGAGAATCTCCTCACGGTTGTGATACAAGACAATGGCAGCGGTCTTGACCAAGAAACATTGAAAAAAGTGTTGGATCCATTCTTTACAACAAAAGAATCAAAGAAGGTTGGCCTCGGCGTCTCAATGCTTGCACAGGCCACTAAAGAAGCAGAAGGTAATTTTGATATAGAATCAAAAAAAGGAAAGGGTACAAAGATTACTGCAACATTTGTGTACGACCATATTGACCGGAAACCACTCGGTAACATGGTTGATACGATTATCACGCTAATCGCAACAGCCGGTTCGCGTTTCGATTTAGTTTACAAACACCGTAAAAACAAGAAAAGTTTCATGTTGGATACAAAAAAGATAAAGCGGGATCTACAGTGTGACTCGTTGAGTGATCCCGAAGTTCTAGATCACCTGAGAAAAGAAATATCGAGGTCGCTAGAAGAGATAAACGCAGGATCACGAAATGATGAGAAGTCTTGAAACGTCAATGGTTTGTCGTTTACCATCTCGTTTCGAAGCTCGACGTTGAGAAAGATGTCAAGAGCGAATGCAAGTGTCTTACGAAAAACAATGTCGCTATCAATACCGTGGTCATTGCGAGCCCCGATATGTCGGGGCGTGGTTCCGACGGGAAGCCGAGAATTCTCGCATTGGTCAGCCAATGCGGAACAATCCCGTTTCTATGATAAACATCAAAGATTGCTTCGCTGCGCTCGCAATGACGATGGGCGAAAGGAGTAAGGATGAAAAAACTCAAGATAGGAGATTTGGAAAAAATCAGAGAAAAGGTTCGAAGAACCGCAAATATTAGACAGGGGAAGTCCCGTGCAAAGATCACCGTACACATGGGCACGTGCGGTATCGCAGCCGGCGCGCGCGACATACTATCCGCGCTGCTCAAAGAGATAGAAAAGAAAAAGTTCGATGATATTATCGTAACGACATCTGGTTGTGCTGGGTTGTGTAGTCGCGAACCAATGGCAACCGTTGAAATCAAAGACAAGCCACCAGTGAAGTATGTTGACCTGACCCCTCAGAAAATCAGTAAGATACTGAAAGAACACATCCTCAAGGGTAACATCGTAAATGAATACGCCCTCGCCATAGGCAGCGAGAGAACACATTGATGCCGAACGCGGTACGCAAAACGCAGTACGCTGTATGCTATATGCTACATGCCAAATGCAGGTTGCAGTCATTTTAGTCACAAGCGTAATGCGTGAGGCATCGAGCATTTTGCATTGGCCAAGGAGGCTATTTTGAAACAGTATCGAACACATCTGCTCGTATGCGCAGGCACTGGTTGCGTTGCTGCTGGTTCGTATGAAATAAAGAAAGCACTAGAAAAAGAAATTGTGAAACGGAAGTTGCAGAATGAAGTTCTTGTCATTTCAACTGGCTGCAATGGATTCTGCGAACGCGGTCCAATTCTCGTTGTACAACCCGATGGAATATTCTATCAAAGGCTGAAAAAGGAAGATGTTCCTCATCTCGTTGAGGAACACTTCTTAAAGGGACGACCTGTTAAGAAGTTGATGTACGTTCCGCCAGCAGAGGAACGGCCAATCCCGAAGATGATGGACATCGGTTTTTTCAAGCATCAACAACTTCTTGTACTCAAGAACCGTGGACGCATGGACCCAGAGAACATCGATGAATACATTGGATTTGATGGATATCAGGCACTTCAGAAAGCTCTGTCAGAAATGACCTCAAAGGAGATCATAAAGGAGATTAAAGCATCAGGATTACGTGGTCGTGGCGGCGCGGGATTTCCTACTGGGCTGAAATGGGAATTATGCAGAAAAACAACGGGCAACGGTAAATTCATTGTTTGCAACGCTGATGAAGGAGATCCTGGCGCTTTTATGGCCCGCAGCGTCCTGGAAGCCGACCCTCACGCAGTGATTGAGGGTATGATAATCGGTGCAAAAGGTATCGGCGCTCACCAAGGATACATTTACGTGCGCACCGAATATCCGCTCGCTATTAAGCGCCTCGATATTGCGCTTAAGCAGGTACGTTCATACGGTCTCCTTGGCAAGAATATTCTCGGCACCGGTTTTGACTTTGATATTGAGCTCGTTCGGGGCGCGGGTGCCTTTGTCTCTGGCGAGGAAACATCACTTCTTGCTGCAATAGAAGGAAAAGTCGGTGTGCCAAAACAACGACCCCCGTACCCTGTGGAAAAAGGACTCTTTGGTAAACCAACCAATATTAATAATGTTGAAACCTGGGCTAATGTTCCTCAGATAATACTCAAAGGGAGCTCATGGTATTCAGAAATCGGTACAGAAGGAAGCAAAGGAACAAAAATCTTTTCACTTGTTGGTAAAATCAACAACACTGGTCTTGTTGAAGTGCCGATGGGTATCACACTTAAAGATATCGTATATGAAATCGGCGGTGGCATACCAGAGAATAAGAAATTCAAGGCGGTACAGACTGGTGGGCCTTCCGGCGGTTGTATTCCCAAGAAACTGCTCGATATCCCAATCGACTACGAATCACTCAAACAGGTCGGTTCGATGATGGGTTCTGGTGGCATGATTGTTATGGATGAAGATACGTGTATGGTTGATATTGCGAAATACTTCATGAATTTCTTACGCGATGAATCCTGCGGAAAATGTTTGTCATGTCGTGAAGGTACGCAGCGAATGTATGAAATCCTTGACAAAATCACAAAAGGCGAAGGCACCATGGAAGACATTGAGGTGCTCCACGAACTCGCGATTGCGACACGTGATGCATCGATGTGCGGCCTCGGCCAAACCGCTGGCAATCCTGTACTGAGTACACTTGAATACTTCCGTGACGAGTATGTAGCGCATATCAAACATAAACGATGTCCTGGGGTTGTCTGCAAAGAAATCATTTCATCACCGTGTCAACATACCTGTCCAATAGACACGGAAGCGCCGCAGTATATCGCGTACATTGCACGCGGTCAATTCAAGAAGGCATATGACATTATTCTCAAGGATAATCCACTCCTCGGCATCTGTGCGCGTGTCTGCCATCACCCATGTGAGACGAAATGTAGAGCAGGTCAAGGTGGCGATCCTATTTCAATCCGTGCACTCAAGCGATGCGCCATCGAATACGGTAATGGACATAAGAAGAGCCCGAAGAAAATACCACGTGGCAAGAAAGTTGCCATAATCGGCGCTGGGCCATCAGGGCTTACTGCTGCGCATGAACTCACGCAAAAGGGTTACGCGCCAACGATCTTTGAAGCAGAATCAGTTACAGGTGGTATGTGCGCACTCGGTATCCCTGAATATAGGCTTCCGCGAGCAGTACTCAAAGAGGACGTCGCACGTGTGGTCAACGCTGGCGCTCAGATCAAGACCAACCAAAAACTCGGACGCGATTTCACGATCAATGATCTCTTTAAAAAAGGGTATGAAGCCATCTACCTTGCGATCGGCGCACACGTCAGTATCAAGCTCGGCATTCCGAACGAAGACGCAGACGGAATCATACCAGCGATGCGCTTCTTGACAAACGTACACCTCGGTAAAAAGATTGAACTCGGAAAAACCGTTGCTGTTGTTGGTGGCGGAAATTCAGCAGTCGATGCGGCGCGGGTCGCATACCGATTACCAGACGTTGAACGGGTTATCATACTCTACAGAAGAACACGTGCAGAGATGCCAGCCTACAAAGAGGAAATCGAAGCAGCCCTCGAAGAGGGAATCGAAATTCACTTTCTGACAACACCGACAGCGGCGATAAAGAAAAATAACAAAATCGTTGCTCTCGAGTGCCAACGTATGGAACTCGGTGCGGTGGATGCAAGCGGAAGACGACGACCGGTGCCAATAAAGGATTCGGGGTTTATCATAGAAATCGATACATTGATACAGGCGATCAGTGAACAACCAGACCTAACCTGGCTCGACAAGGACACCGATTTCAAAATTAGTGGCTGGAACACGCTTGAGGTTGATGCGGAGACACTCGCGACAAACATAAAGGGTGTCTTTGCTGGCGGTGATGTTATCAGAGGACCAAGTACAGTGATACAGGCCATGACAGATGGCAAAAAGGTTGCACAGTCAATAGATAAGCATCTAAAGGGTGAAACAATGGAATTCACCTATACGGTAACACGACCTTCAGTTTACGTCGAACCAGTCACCCTCGGAGTCGAAGAAGTACTCGAAACATCGAAACAGGTTCCAAAATATCTCGCTGTCCAAAAGAGAAAAAAGAACTTCAAAGAAGTTGACCTGGGATTAAGTAAAAAATCAGCAGTGTTAGAAGCAAGACGATGCCTGCGCTGTGATTTAGAAGTTAAAAAAATCGATGATGAGAAGGAGTCATAATGGTAAACTTCACTCTGAACGGTCTCGAAGTCCAAATACCAGAAGGGTATACAATACTTGAGGCATGTAAGTTCTTTGGTATTGAAATACCGACGCTGTGCTATGACGAAGGACTTTCACCATACGGTGGGTGTCGGCTCTGTCTTGTTGAAATCGGAACAGATGGAAAGGCGGAGCTTGTTAGTTCGTGCACCTATCCGGTACAAGAAGGGCTCATTGTAAGAACCAACACGCAGCGCGTGGTAAGTGCGCGTAAGATGATGATCGAATTACTTGTGGCACTCTGTCCATCTTCGAAAACCATCCAGGATCTCGCATCAAAGTATAATGTGCGCAAAGTTCGGTTTCCTGCTCGAAACGAAGACTGCATTCTGTGTGGGAAGTGCGTGCGCATGTGCAAAGAACAAATGCAATCCGGGGCTATTGGTTTTGTCGAACGAGGCTATAAGAAGAAAATTACTACACCATTCGACATTCAATCTGACGTCTGCAGACTCTGTGGTGCCTGTATGTACATCTGTCCTGCATGTCAGTTACGGTGTCAGGGGCCGAATGCAGAAACCACCCTCTGCAGCGGTTGCCTGTCGCTCGAGCCGACCTGCATTAACACGCACGAGGATTACCAATGTTGGATGGGAACGACAGGTGATTGTGGCATATGTGAAGGAAGACCAGATCAGATGAAAGCAGAACAACAGGATGCTAAACGAAAGGCACATAACGCGAAGAAGAAATGACAAAGTCGTTTGTACTTCATTATATAGATTTAATAAGTTTTGAAATCATTTGTTGAAATTGAAAGGAGAAAACATGGGTTCTTTGACAAAAATGAATGCATCAGCCGCAACATTAACCAAGAACAGAACTGAGGACTCGATTGTTCCGCTCAGCGGCATGTGCGTTACGTGTGTAGATGGCTGTATTGGTATGTGTGAAATCGGCAAATCTGCCTACCGTGGTCATGAAGTGATTTACCCACAACCGTTTGGTATTCTTACCGCAGCGGCAGAAAAGAACTACCCGGTTGACTACACGCACTTCAACATTATGGGTACTGCAGTCGGCGCAGTTGGCATTGAAGCAGATCCAGATAAAGCGATCTTTCCGAACGTGAACCTTGAGCAGACATTCGGCGCGAACAATGGTCTCAAAGTACGATTCCCGGTCGTTGTGCCCGGGCTAGGGTCTACGAATGTCGCAAAAAACAACTGGGAAGGGTTGGCAATCGGTGCAGCTCTATCAGGCATCATGCTGACGATCGGTGAGAATGTCGTGGCAATGGATATGACAAGTGAAATAGAGAACGGAAAGATACTAAAGGCACCAGACCTTGAAAACCGTATCAAACTCTACAAAGATTGGCAGCGAGATGGCTATGGTACGATCATCGTGCAGGCAAATGTTGAGGATACACGGCTCGGTGTGCAGGAATATGCCATTCAGGAACTCGGTGTCGAAGTCGCTGAGCTAAAATGGGGTCAAGGTGCAAAGGATATTGGCGGTGAGGTTAAGATAAAAGATCTCAAGAAGGCACAGATCCTGAAAAAACGCGGCTACGTTGTCCTGCCCGACCCACTTGACCCTGATGTGATCAAGGCATTTGAGCACAGAACCTTTACTGAGTTTGAGCGACATTCTCGTATTGGCATGGTTGAAGAAGAAGCCTTCATGAAAAGAGTTGAGGAATTGCGTCAAGCCGGTGCGAAATATGTATTTTTGAAGACTGGTGCATACCGTCCAGCCGATCTTGCACGTGCGGTAAAATACTCTTCTGAAGCAAAGATCGACCTCCTAACTGTTGATGCTGCTGGCGGTGGTACGGGTATGAGCCCATGGCACATGATGAATGAATGGGGTATGCCACCCGTGGAAATCCATTCACTCACCTATGCCTATACACACAAACTCGCTAAGAAAGGAAAACACGTCCCTGCTCTCGCATTTGCCGGCGGTATTGCATTCGAAGACCAAATTTTCAAAGCGATCGCACTCGGGGCGCCGTATACGAAAATCGTCGGTATGGCACGAGCACCACTGTGTGCAGCAATGGTTGGGAAAACAATCGGCAAGAGAATAGAAGAGAATGAAGTACCGGTATTTGTCGAGCGCTTCGGTAATAAGAAAGAAGAGATCTTTGTGACCGCTTCGAAATTGAAGAAGGAACTCGGCGCAAAGAAATTCGAGAAGGTACCAACGGGCGCGCTCGGTGTATACACGTACATCGAGAGACTTGCACAAGGACTCAGACAATTAATGACCGGAAACAGAAAGTTCGCACTCAAACACATTACCCGTGATGACATTGCATCACTCACTAAAGACTGCGCGAATATCTCTGGTATTCCTTACGTTATGGACGTGGATAAAGATGAGGTAGAAAGAATACTGGACAGCTGATAGGCGTTAGGGGTCAGGTCTCAACATTTGACATTTCGGTTCTAGCAGCGACAAAAATCTAGGTTGGTATGTCAAATGTTGAGACCTGACCCCGCTAACAAAAAAGGGCGGCTGTGCCGCCCTTTATGTTTTCGCAGTGACTTTATGCTATATGCTATACGCCGTATGCCATTTATTTAGAACACATCAATCATACGCGCCAACACTGCCTTACCACGATAATCAGGCAGGAGTATCGGTGCTTTCTGTGTTGTCGTAACACCGGCCTCTTTTAGCATTACCGAATATTTCTTCATATGCTCAAGCGTGAGTTTCCCCTGTTTGCCATTGGACGCGAGATATTCTGCCACAGATATCCCTGTTCGCCTGCCAAACACGAGACAATCGAGTGTTGAATTACCCATGAGTCTGTTTTTACCATGTACGCCACCAGAAACTTCACCGGCAACCCACAAACCCTCAAGATTTGTTTTGCCCCAAGGATTGGTCTCAACACCACCATTCTGATAGTGTAGCGTTGGAAAAACCAATACAGGGTCCTTGCGTATATCAAGATCAAAACGCTGGAACATACGGAACATACCAGGGAATGACTTCTCGATTGTACCTTCGCCGTTCTTCACCTCGATAAGCGGCGTATCAAGCCAGACACCACGCATACCAGTTGGCGTAACAACACCTTTGTCCCGGACGTAACACTCACGAATGAAACTTGCTGCCTCAACATCACGTGGCTCGAGTGGAAAAACAAATGCCTCGCCATCCTTGTTCACTGGCTGGGCACCCATACCCCGTAGTTTTTCAGTTAGAAGGAGTCCGATAATCTGTTGCGGAAACGCCGCGCCGGTCGGATGATATTGCACGGTATCGGTATCACGTAGTTTTGCGCCGGCGCGATAAGCAAGAACAATACCGTCGGCAGTAGCGCCATAGTGATTGGTCGTGGGGAAACCCCGGATATGAAGCCTTCCAAAGCCACCAGTTGCCAAAATCGTCGCCTTTGCTTGCACGATCTTATACTCGCCGGTTTCCATGTTGTAGAGCACCGCACCGGTAACACGGTTACCATCAGTCAGGAATTCAATAACGGGATAGTATTCGACGTATGGTATTTCACGACTCATGAACTCATCACGAATAACGCGTAGTTCTTCGAGTCCTGTGTAGTCT
>DAOVBK010000205.1 GCA_030670605.1 Candidatus Stahliibacteriota bacterium | reverse complement strand
AGATTATCTGCCTTCCTGAAGACTGCATCCAGCGGTGTTGCCGTTTCATTCATGCCTTCGCCTGCATACAGTATTTCAAACGCTAGAATTGGAATATCGGCAATGATACCCGTACACTGCGCATATGCAGCGAATATTTTCTTCGTTTCCCGGAATAGTTGTGTAGTCGCCGTGGATGGCTTCTTGTTAGCGGGAATGCCCTGGAACGTGAAAACATCCTGTTCAGTCGGCTGTGCATCTCCAGCAGAGACCTCAATTATCTCTCTCATAGCACTAGCGCTGGCAGTTTTTCCATACCGTACTTGCGCGCCTCAGCACGCATTAATCGTGTGAGTTCCTCTTTTGTCGTTCCAGGAAGCCTCGATGGTGTGTACATTGTGAGTAACTTCTCAACTTCCCTTTGTGCTCTCTGCAAGACGGTCAAACCTCCTTCTGCGCGCCACCGTGCCGTCTGTGTCCTGTCTATCACCGGACCAGGGAAGTGAAGTTCGTCCTTCAAATACTTTCGGGTATGTTGTGAAACAAGCAAATGTTTTTCTTGAAGCAGTTCTTCGAACCGCGGGAGGGCAGGAAAATCCTCCTTTGGCTCTATGCCCTGCACAAGACGGAAAACCATTCCGCATATTTCATTATCGAGAACCAGTTTTTCCAAACTCTGACAGCTTTCAAAATCAAGCATACCTGGTCCTGATATGTTGTTAATGCCGGCCAGAGCAGCAAGTGTTGCGCCCATTGACGATTCGAGCCCTGCCTGCGCATCTAACTGTTTGGCATCGCTGAGGGATATATACGCTTGTGTTGGTATACCGAAATACTTGCCTATTTCATTGTAGGCACAATCAATCATCTGCGTTACGATATCACCCATTGGTGTTGTTTCATAGCGCACATCGAATGCGGCTGGTGATCCCCCATAGAGAATAGGTGCACCAGGATGGGTGAGTTGACTGATAACAATGCCACTGAGTGTTTCAGCTGTATGCTGCACGAGCGTCCCAACAAGTGTAACCGGTGCCATGAATCCTGACAACGGCATGGATATGAACTCAACAGGAATCATGGAACGAGCACAATCAACAACATTCTGTGATGTCACATCGCTCCATTTCAATGGCGATGTTGGGCAGCATGAGAAGACCGCCAATGGTTTTTGTACAAGTTCCTCTTCGTTACCACGTACAACAACCTGCATATGTTTCATGATTTCGAACGCCTCGATGGTAAATGCTCCGGTGACAACCGGTTTTTCGCACAAAAGGAGACTCAAAAAAAGACGGTAGCTATCCGAAATATTCTCATGGACATCTGCAGGTATGAAAGCTGTTGACTGCGATGCAATATTGCCTAATAGACTTATCAGCTTTGCGTATCGCACATAATCTGTTGTTGTTGGTTTACGTATCTGCTGGGTCTCAGCATCAAGGATGTTCAATGCTGCAGAACCGGGAGTGAAATAGACATTGTAACCTGTGAACTCATGTGTTCTGTTGCCCATAACATCATAGAGCTCAAAAGAGTGAGGCGTGGATGTCAGTGCTTTATCAATGATCTCTTGTGTGAGCTTGACGTGATTTTTGTCAAACGCAACATCTGCGCCATGGTCTCGTAGCATCGACAGAATATCAGAATTGTGTATTTCGACCCCAAGTCGGCACAGTATATCACGCGCTTCACTGACAATCTTTTTTATGAGCTCATCACTGAGGAATCGTACAGTTGGTCGTGAGATTGGCTGTTCACGAACCTGCGACATGGTCTATAATAAAAGAAATCAAAGCATAATGCAAGAAAAATCGACTGTTTCAGACATAGCGCTTTACTGCCTTGTCTGGGCGAAACGACCCGCACCACATGTTGCAAAAAAAATCAGTACAAATGGAATCCATGTTCCCAGCGGACTCGCAAACATCTCAAAATTCCTCTCAATGATGAGCGCAACAACCATAAAGTCCATAAAAATCACAAAACCAACAAAAATGAGAGCCGTCACCAATGGCTTTGTATAGTTGAATTTCGCATGATATATAAATGAAATAATAAAAAAGAATACCGGCGCAGCGATCGCATGCACAACAAGCGTCGTCTGCATGGACATCAACAGCGGCCCGACTCCCATGACCGCACCACACAGCAGCCAACCAATGAATGCGTGCAATAGTATGATGATGACCTTACCTGCCTTCACATGACCTCTGGTATGTACCTGTATACAAGGAATGCTCAATACCAACCATTGTATTCATATACGTTTCTCTGTATCGAACGGAACAGCGTGTGATAGAGTTTCCTTCTTTCGAATCGGGACATAGTGCGCTCGTGCCACTTATCTTCCTCTTCGATTTCAATAAAACATTGCAGTCCAACTTCGGTGACATCCTGTTCGTGTTGGAGGACGCTTGCACATATTCGTCTACGGATGTCTTTGCGAGAGAAAAAGCCAGTCGTCTCCTCTTTCCATTTTGTGGTAATAACACCGCGCAATTCATCAGCATTTTCAATCTCATACCCCTTTTCTACTAATGCGTGAACAACTGATACAAAGATGTTCAAATACGAACTGTGAAAACGCTGTGTTCTCAGAACAGTTCGTGCTCCCTCAACCGTAACTGGCAGAAAGCCCTGCAAACAGAGGAAAATGGCGAGTGGTTTCAGAACCCTCATGCGCCCTCACCATACATGATAATTATGAACTCTAGACCTTCGTCGTTCTCAGTCCAGAACACATGTGTAACATTCTCTGGTATGTAGTATGCTTCGCCTTCGGAGAATAAAAAATCTTGCCCGCCGATCTTTGCATAACCCGTTCCTTTTATCGCGACCACAAGCGTTGGGAATGGATTTGTCTGGTCCTGAGGGTCTTCGTTTATTATCATGCCTTTCTCAATATGGTACCATGCAGAGCGGAGTCCCTTTGCGTACACAAGGGGAATCGCATATCCACCGTGCACGATGCGGGCGAACTCCGCACCCAGCATGATCTTCTCAATTCTACCCACACTGAAGTACCGAAAAATGAACTCCAGTATGTCGAACGTCTCGCTGAGTTCATAACCTTCCATGAGGGCAACATCCATGGGTGCCCGGTCAGATGCCCGTGCCTTTGCCATTGCCGTCGGTGCACGCATGGTTCCATCGGCAATGTCCTTGAGAATAGCACTGTTTGTGGTGAAATAGAATGTCGGCACTGTAGGTTTTTCCGGGTATATCTGAAAAGACCGGTCACTATGAATGCTGACCGTCCACCACTCATCTTCATCGATCAGAAAGCCGAACGATGTCTCCTTCAAACCGTGTGTTTTTTCAACATATGATTGGGTGAACGTCTTCAGGATTTCCCTCACCGACATTGTATCCATTTCCTGCCCTTGTCCACTCCACGTACACAGCAACACAGCCATGACGGTGAATACTGCGTGCCCACGCAACACGAAATTACTGTCCTCCTGCAAAGCCTATAGTATAACTAACTGTTCTTCGTAGATTTCTTTATTTCCTCAATAGCGTGAGCTGCTTCTTCTCGCGTGCTGTATATGTGTGGCACCATTTTAGCTTTCAGCGACGTCGTACGTACTGTCATGCGCGCCCAATCGTTGGCTCCCCATCGTGCATAGCCGAGCAAATATTCGTATACGGTCGTGCGCGCCGTTTCGCCGTAGTACTCAGCAATATCGGCGTGAACGATGAGACCATCTATGTGAGACACCATATGAACCTTTTTATTGAGTTTTTCGAAGTACTTCCGGTACTCTTCAAAGAATGCATCGAC
>DAOVBK010000279.1 GCA_030670605.1 Candidatus Stahliibacteriota bacterium | reverse complement strand
TCCGATTAGCAATGCTCAGACAGTTATGTTGGCTTCAGGCCAGGGTTTAAATGTTTCTGCAGTCTGTGACATTGAACCGTGCGCTGGTGGCGTCGGTCCTGGACCAAATGCACTGGTGCCAACTGCCATTAGGAATCCGGTTGTTGCAGCCAACAACATCGTGCAAACACTGTTTGGCCCGCCAGTTTTTACATTAGGCGTTAATGAAGGTACCGTGTTCACCGATTACCTGGATAATGCAGGTGCTGCTGCTGCTGGTACACCAAGTAACTGCACGAACTACATGATCAGTGGTGTTGGCGTAGATGATGTGCTGACGCTCACATTGACTTCTGGTCAATAATATGCTCAAAGGTTTTACGACAGGGGAGAAAGGGGAGAGACACGTCTCTCCCCGCTTCACTTTCTAAGGGTGGCACATGGCAGAGCAGAAGTATAATCGGTCCACACATCATGGTTTTACACTCATTGAGCTCATGGTTGTTGTCACGATCATCGGTATTCTTGCCGCCATTGCCATACCCAACTTTGTTAACTTGAGAAACCGTGCCTTTGAGGCGAGTGTTAAGGCAAACATGCATACCACGCAAATGGCAGTTGAGGAGTTCTGTACAGCGGCGGTTGGTGTGTACCCGGGTGACCTCGACACGCAACTCAATCAGGCAAACCCTTGGATTGTCGGTCCATTTGGCAATATGTCTGTTGCTGGTGGTGCTCGCGTACCGCCGTTTCCCAACAACTCATTCTTGAAGCCGGCAGCTGGTTTCAAAAATCCGTATGCTGGTGGGAATAATGTGATTGATAACCTGCTTGTCGGGCCGCCACCACCGGTTCCACCTCCACCCAGTGGTGTAACATACTTTTGTGGGTACCAAACAGATGGTGTAACGCCTGCTGGTGCGGGCAATCCTGCGTACTCCTACAGCATCGTAGCCTTTGGAACGTCCGCGCCGATTACCCTCACATTACCCTAAATGAAATACCACAGAAAAAAATACATTAACAATAAACGCTACCAATTCCGGATGCTTGTCTTGCTATTGATTGTTGTGTATGTGTCAACATTTGTTACTATTTTTGCCACACACTATTTTCTTTTGTCATCAATTGTTGAGTTCATTGAAAACCAAGGAAGGTCACCAACTGGCGTTGAATTGATGATGATACCGGTCAAGGCTCTTGTCGTGGTTGTTCCCATTGTGTTTGTTCTTATGACCGTTGCAACCGTTTTTGTTTCTCACCGGATTGCCGGTCCTCTGCAGCGGCTCAAGGCATACATGAGACGATTCGGCAACGGAGAATTTTCGCTCAAGTTACGCTTTCGTAACTATGATGAAATCCATGACGTTGCCGACGCGTTCAATGACATGGTGAATAAGCTCAAAGCGAGGTATCATAAATGAAAGTACCGCGGAAAAAGTACATTGTTGACAAGCAGTATCAATTTGGACTGATTGTGCTGCTTTTGTTGATTGTCTTTGTTGCCATTTTTATCTCGGTTGTTGCAACGCACTATTTTCTCATAGTTTCGGTTGTTGAGCGGGTTGAGACAACAGGTTTTGCACCGAGCGGTGCCGAGCTCATCACAACGTCATTGAAGCCGATTATTTTTATTGTGCCCATTATTTTTGTTATACTGGTTCTCGTTTTTATCTATTTCATCTTTGTCTCACACCGCACTGCTGGTCCGTTGTATCACTTACGACGTGCCATGGAAAGGGTTGGCAACGGGGATTTGTCGGTCCATATACAGTTCCGCAACAATGACGAGATCCATGATGTTGCAGAGAGTTTCAATAAAATGGTTAAGGATTTGCGAGCTAAGTATGGCGAGAAAAAATCCACGAAGTAGAGCTTTTTTGAAGATTCGGACAGCAGGTCGCACGGCCTGCTTTTTTTATTGCCTTTCTGTTGGGTACCGTTCCCAAGTAGTTATTACTTTGCCGTCTCTGATAACGAAGCGCTCGTCATGTGGTTCAGTTGGAATCGAATCGAGATAGCCATAGGTGACCAGTTCACGCAAGGATACAGGCAGACGTCCCATATCATTGGTGAACTCCGCGATCTGCATGTTCATGTGCTTGAGATCAATCTCCATCTTGATAGTCATAATATAGGCACGGGCGATCTCCTTTTCTTCCGGGTTTTCTGTATTGTTGTAGAGGTCAAGCCACAGTTGGATGGCGGTTTCTAAATCCCCAAGTTTTTTGTAGAGGACAAACGCTTCCCACCTTTTTGTCATGTCTGGTGCGTTTGGTTTTCTGCTCGCCAATGAGAAATAGGCACGAGCCACCCCGTAGTCTCTAAGAAACACATAATTGATAAATGCGTGCATATATGGATAGCGCCAGTCGTCCGGGTTGTTCATCATCCCCTTTTTCAGGAGTTTTTCAGCCTGGTCAGGTCGCTGCGCATCATGGGTGAGCATAAGACCGCCCAGTGTGTAGGCATAGACAAATCGTGTGTCCAGGGTCGTGAGTATATCGAGGATGTGATACATGAGCTCGAAACGAGCATCAGTCATTCTATGTTCGCCATAGTACTGTATAAAGCGAAGCCAGACAAGGTCGGCAAGCGGACCGTACATACCGACTGAGAGTGCCCGTACCGCGATGCCGGACGGAAAATACATGAGCTCGGCAATGAGTTCATGGGGCGATGTCTTAAGGTCAATGCGATAGGCAAAGTTAACGACA
>DAOVBK010000105.1 GCA_030670605.1 Candidatus Stahliibacteriota bacterium | reverse complement strand
TAGGTTAGATGCTGTCACGTACAGACCACACGCGCATCCTGGCGTATCGAACCGCCCTATTGCCTGCGGTGTAGAGAGCTGTGTAATATCCCAAAAACTGACGCCTGCCTGACGCTCCCCGACATACAAGTGACTGGTACGATGATCATAAAACAACGCAGAAGCACAGTCTTGAGTGGGAATTGACGAACGCTGTATGATCGTGTCAGCAGGTGATGAACAATCCAGTATATAAACACAATCGGCTGAACCAAGAAAAACAACGCGCCGCATCTCGTCGCATGCAACTGACCACGTGACATCTGACAACCATCTTCCAACACAGCATACGCTGGATGAATCAAGACATCGTTTAGCGGGAATCTGCAGGGACACGTCGGCTACAACGTCAATCTTATGGGCAAGACCTATGCCGAGCATTGTGATGGTCAACCATACGATACAACGTACTGTATACCTGGACATTCTTCCCTCCTGCGCTGCAATACAGCACAGCACTGCTCACGTTTGTCATACAACGTACACGATTCGTGTAGAGTACCCTCTGCTCAGTGTCTTCTAAATACCAATAATACCTCTTCCTGTATTATGATACTCTCATTTCACACAAGGTCAAGGTGCGTATGTGAGCCTTAAACCCTCATTACATTTACGAATGACGGGTATTTCCCGTTTCTATCAATAGTCGACACGCATGTACGTCAGCTCACGGTAATTCGTGGAGCTCAACACTACCATTCGATGTTGTTGCGTGAATTGTGTTACCGCCTGTGCCGAGTGAACCCTGGACGAATGTTAACGATTTCTTCTCAGTCGAGATATCCGCATTGTGTACAGAAACCTTTCCCAATGATGTTGACATAATGACATCGGCATTCACATCATAAGCAACATACAGATCAATTGAACCGTTACTCGTCACCAAGCGCATATCGTGCCTAGGCGAATTCAGTATTTCAGCTTCAATACTTCCATTAGAAGTCTGTGCCTGTTCAAGATTTGCTACATCTACGAGTTCGATACTGCCATTTGAGGTTGTTACATCAATCGTCCCATCCAAGCCGTGTGCCTTCACATCACCATTTGATGTCGTGACCACAACATCTCCATTGACATCTGTCAGTTCGATACTTCCGTTTGAAGTCTCAACCTGCGTGACCATGACATGTTCAGGAACCCTGATCGTGTAATGAACAGATACTCGTGCATTCTTCTCAAGATACTTGGTTCGAATAGCGATTCCCTCTTCAGTATTCACCTCTATGTCTACTTTCTGGAGTTCATCAATGCCATGCATTGTCTTTTTTTCTGCCTGGACATCTACAACATCCTCGTCCCATACACTCACAGCGATGTCGCCATTTGCGTTTTCGACTGTCAGCTGAGCACCACGAGGAACCTCATAGGTTTCACTAAAGGTCTCAACCTCGTGATGCATTGTACTAATGGCTGTGCACTGAATACCAATCGTCACGGGTGAGACAAAAGAACCCATCGGCAATGTCGTGATAATAAACAGCGCAATGATGGTGTGCATGAATACCTCCTTTATTGATAAGTAATACGAAGAAATTGCCGTCAGGTTTCATAAAAGGACGTATGTTGGCGATATCGGTGCGTAATAATTGTACAAAGCTCTCGTGTTACCTATGGCATGTACATCCAATCCCGTAGCTGCCCTTTCTTGTAGGTCAACGGTACTGCTGCTTGTTCATTCAGTACCTGTGTAAGGGTTTTGGCGTCGAGATGACCCATTCCTATGAGTATCTCGCCCAATTTCTTACAACATGTTTCCTGCTTGTCAAATGCCTCCCAGATATGTTCTTCGCGTACAAACCCCTTCCTCACGAGAATTTCACCAAGCAGTAACAATATAACTCCTCCTCTACGCCATGAATCTATATAGAATAGCAAAATCTAACGTCGCTTCAAGACCCTCTTCAACTCTTAAGTTTCATCGTGTCGTCTTATGGTTCAATGGTTGTATGGTTGTATAGCTGTCCAACTATCAAACAATGCAACGATGCAACTATTCAACAACTCACCTTCTGTCCTTTACCTTTTGCCCCTTTGTCATTTGTAATTTGTCATTTGTCATTTTTCACTGATATCCTAATCACCTCTTTTCCCACTCACAATTCCCCATTCACAATTCACCTTGTCTTTTGCCTACTCTTTAATGACGACAACCTTTCTTGTGAATGTCTGCTTTTCAGCTTCAAGAACAATAAAATATACACCGGGTGACAACACCATGGCGGGCTGACGCGAAGCAACGAGCCGGCCATTAACATCAAACACCATAACATCCCTATCTGTGGAGATCATTAGTGGACCACAGACCGGGCTCGGCAGTTCTCGGAATGGATTACTATATGACTGATCACCGTGCTCCTCGACTGCCTGTGCGTTCTTGACAGACACGAGCATGCTGTCCTTCGTGTAATTGCCCGCAGCATCATACGCAGTAACAACGATCCAGTAATCTCCATCAGGATAGCCAGTTGTCACCCACGAAAACGCAGCATCAGACGATTCAACAATACTATCTCCGTCCGTGTTGGTTACAATGAAATAGTAATCGCGGCAATCATAATCGCCACGCGAATCACAAACGCCATCATCTTTGTAGATGACATCAACATTCTCATCCCATCTCAGCACACCACAAAAGATGAACGATAGCGTTGTTGGCTGACACTCGGGTCCGTTTATTTCGTATTCAATCTTGTACGGAATGAGCCGTTCCCAAACCGGGTACAATAGTGGAAGCCCGGTGTCATCATGGATTTTTGCAATGATATCAACATCACCATGAAGACTGTCGGATTGAAGATATGTACTCGTATTATTGATGCAGAAGGCGAATTTCTCGTTGCCCACCGCATTCTCAAAGACGGGCTTAGTCGTATCATCGTATGGTTCAATGATGGCCAATGGATTCTGGATAAATGCCCAATCACCATATTCCCAAACTGCACCGGCATCTTTTATGCGTGCAAAATGGAGATGGTCAAAGCCGATAATGGGCCATTCGACGAGGTAGCCAATCAGCTCATCCTCTGTCACATAGTCACCAATGTTTTTATGATATTGCGCCGAATCAATATGCGCATACAGCCATGCTTCAACTGAGTCGGTCGTTTCGTAGTCAGCAATAGCGAGACGCCAGTGCCACACGCCTGAAATGGTGAGCCACGCTTTAACCACACCTGAATCGACCGCGTACACCGGCTTGCCAACGGTAATGCCCATAACATCAATACCCGGATGCAGATATGGCCAGCCACCGTACTCCTGATATTCACCCCAGTTATTACCAAGAGGATGCATTGAATCCTGTGGTGCCAACGGCCACCCGAGTGTGAAGATGAAAAAAACTATCATTGCTCTTCTATTTTCCTGCTCGGCACATGAATAGTCTCTGTGCCGGTCGGTTCCTTAATAATGATTGACATATTATCATCCGAGAAAACGATGTCGCGCGCATACGGTGTCGTAAGAACAGTTCTGAGCTTCTCAACACCATGCTCATATATAAACACCGTATCGACTGCCACAATGGCGATCAGTTCTCCACGTTCAGTACTCGCAAACAGCCGTCCCGGTCTCAACGCATAGATAACGGTTCCCTGGTTTGAATACGCAGTAATACCATCTTTATCAGAACTAAAGAAAAGGAAACCATCTGGTGAGAAACCGAAGTTGTTTGGACAGTTGAGCTCCTCAAGGCATATCTCTTTTCCATCGACAGCATACATATACAGATATTTGTCGCTCACAGCAAAAACAGAACCTTTCGTACTAACATAAAAGGCGTTCGCATTGAGACCGCTCTTTGTATACAGGAGGTTGTCTTCGTGATCATAGAGACAGAACGATGTTGCTGACAGTTGTGCATCATGACCGAATGTAATCGACGCCCTGTACAAACTGTCATCCGAATATAGTGTAGCGCTTACGATATGGAGAATAAAAAGTGTAATCTCTATCATATACTATTGTCACACAGGCAAACCATGAAGTCAAGAAGTTCTTCTCTATTTTTTGCACAAAACAGAAGACAGTGCTGCATCATATCAAAAGTGAAAAAGGTTTTTGAACGTTGCTAGCAGATTCTCGAAAAACGCGAGTGCCGCGGCATCCTGTCTGGATGGATTCCCTGGACTCCACAGATATTCTACTATTCCTGCCTGTGCAATGCCATAGTATGCAACGACAAACTGGCCGATCGCCGCGTAGCCAGCGGCAAACTGGCCAACGGCAATGTATCCAGCAATGGCAAACTGTGCGATGACCGTTATGCCGAGAATGAACTGTCCAAAACCAAAAAGAATGCCAATGCCAAACTGGGCGATCGTGATGAGACCAATACCGAACTGACCGATCGCGATCACACCTTTCGCAATGCGCAGACGGTGTTGGCGATCGCGACCGAATGCAATGTGGACGAGTGGGAACCCGTATATGGTCTGTTTTGATTTCCATTCAAAGCCCGTGCCTTTGTATGCGGCCCGGGCTGGTCGTGGCGCACCGCAATGAGGGCATCGTTGCGCCTCGGTGCTTATTCGTTTTTTGCACTCACGGCATTGCGTCAACGGCATATCTGTTCCTCATTATGTTGTCTTCGGCAGCAGTGACTGCTGAGCCACATCGTAACTAGCCGAATGCCTTTTTTATCTCCTCAACATCATAGCCTGTGATGCACTTCTCGTTGTTAATAACGATCGTCGGATACGAACCACGCGGGTTCCACCGCTTTACCTCGTCCTTGACCTGCTGCCGCGCGTCTCCTTCTAAAAGGTCAACATCAACATAGTAGTACTCAATATCCAGTTCATTGAGGAGCTTTTTTGCCCTCTTACACCACACACAGGTGCTCAGCGTGAAGGCAATAACCTGACCCCTGTTTTGGCCTTCCACATGTTTCATATCTTTTATGTCGATGGTATCCTCCTTAACGGCAATGTGTGATACCGCAGTATATTTCTGTAGCCGCACAAGTCAACCAGTTTCGTGAGACGCGATTGACAATAATCGTTTTGCTGCTGTAATCAAACATGCAAGAGCTCATGGACAAAAAAAACGCAGAAAGAAGTCATAACCATCCTCCAATGTCTTCCTAACGTTGTCTCACTGATACTATTCACCGCGAAAAAGGATTGTGAAACATGTCAGCATCAGCAAAACATACTCAAGACACTCACTGGATTTTCCGACAAACTTAAACTCAAAGTATATGATTTTATTAAAGAAAAAAAACGCGCACACGAATACGACATTGATAAAGTACCTGCCACCATTGTTATCGCTAAGAAGAACTATGGTATGCGATTCTTTGGCGTTACTGGCGGGCATGAGTTTTCATCGCTCCTCCAGGCAGTTGTCATGGCCGGTACAGAACAATCATGATTGCATCCTGAGCTGGAAGAACTCGTCGAGAAAATCCCTGTACACCTCGAGGTGATGACAACATTAACATGTCCGTACTGTCCTCAGGCAGTGCACGCAGCCCAACAGCTCGCCATGGTCAATGATGCTATTCAGGCAGATATGGTCGACAGTGTGGAATTTCCTGAACTCACAAAACAATATAGTGTGTATGAAACACCCAAAACCGTCATCAATGGTTTGCATTCATTCATTGGTGCACAGACAGTGTATCTTGAGGTTCTGAGAGCAGTAGATCCTGATGAATCTGATCGTATTGAAAAAATGATACGGGAGGCACGCGGGCATCGCCATGTCAGAAAAACTGATGCACAGGAGTTGTATGATACCATCATTATTGGTGGCGGACCTGCCGCACTATCTGCCTACAAATACCTTGTCAGCAAACAACTCATCACTACAAAGACACCTGATACGTGGGAGTGATCAGGATTCCTGTTCTACCCTGAACCGTAGTATACCAATACCATCAATACCAGCTTCTACTGTGTCACCATCACGAAGCGAACCAACCCCTTCAGGTGTTCCCGTGCATATGATATCGAGCGGTTCAATG
>DAOVBK010000024.1 GCA_030670605.1 Candidatus Stahliibacteriota bacterium | reverse complement strand
ATATGAACCATGTTCCACGTGCAGTGGTCCATCGATAATTGTCGCAAAATGGTTATCCTGTGATATGCCCTCATGGCTGTCTTCTTCTATACCGGTTACATCGTTTTCCCACCACTTGATCGTATTCGCCAGATACGCAGTTCCCAATATGTCCATGTCACCATCAGTATCAAGATCAGCCGCATACACGCTTGAGGCACCATTGAAGGTACTGGTGAGGATATGCTCAGTGAAATTCTCATTACCATCATTCTCCCACCAGGCGATTTCGTCAGCATCCCATGCTGCACCAACTATATCCATATCATCATCACCATCAAAATCAGCCGCATGCACCCAAACCGCACCATCAAAGCTGTTTGTGACGGTATGCTGAGTCCAGTTAATTTGTCCAAACACAAATGGCACTATGAGTGCAGCCATACACAACGCACGGGTCATTGTTCCTCCTTGTTACGCATTGCGTTCGATTAAGTAGTGAAAAATCAAGGCACTAAAGACTATCGCTGCCGTATGATAGCGACGCTATGTGAAAATCTGTGAAATTCCATGCCTATTGTACGATCGCCGCTATTCCACGCTGTTCGACGCATGTGTTTGCTTGCTCTTCTGTGTCAACCCGATGATTGCGGGCAGAAACAAGACGGTCGTCAGAAAGCACGCACCAACGCCAATCGCGAGGAGTATGCCGAGACTTGCCCAGCCCCGATACGATGCGGTGGACAGTGAGCCAAATCCAGCCATTGTCGTCAGCGAGGTCAGCAGTATTGCCTTACCCGTACTCTTCAAAACAGTAGGGGTTTTGTTCAATCCTTCATACTGATAACGGTGGAGTAAGTGCACGCCATCATCGATACCAATGCCTACGATCATCGGTAAACCCATAACATTGATGAAATTCAACATCATCCCGAGTGACTTAAGAATCCCCACCATCCAGATGCCGCCAGCAAGTAACGGAATAACACCAAGCAGAGCCATTTTGAGACTCCGGAAATCAAACCAGAGCAAGAGTACAACGATAACAATGGTAAGCACGGTCGCGATCAAACCATCACGTGCGATATAATCAATGAGGCGTAAAAAGAGCGGTGGCGTACCCGTTATGCGCGGATGGACCTGAGCGAGCTGCGCATCAAAACGCCGCATCACTTCGAAATCCCAGATCTGCTCCCGGGGGTATAACGTTACAAGATACATATCACCAGCATCATTAATGTAACGTTCTTTTATATGGTCAGGTAGCGTTTCGAGTGTAATGAACTCAGGATTCGCCATGTCATAGACCTTTGTCCTGAGCACGGGGAAGTAGTGCACTTGGAATGTATTCAGCGCCTGCACTGCCTGTTGCGGATTCACCCGGATTTTCTCAACAAGATTGAGAATATGATTGTCTGGCTCGTCTGCCTCCGGGTTACCGACAATACTCTGGCATTTTGCATCGACTTTGTCCTGTCCACCAATGAATGCGAGCTGTGACAGCTCATAAATGTTCATATCGAGTCTTATTAATTGCTCGATGAGGTCATCAATGTTAGTGTTCGTAAGTCTGGTTTGACGCACATGTGACTCAACGCCCCTCCGTATTTCCACAACATGTGGTCTACGCTTGAGTTGTTTGTCCATAGGTGGACAGAAATCACCGATATTCTCAACCATGCTGAAGCTCGGCATCTCTCGAGCTTTCTCCGCAATCTCGTATGATTCTTCAATAGAACTCGCTGTGACCATAGCAAAATCAGGACTCAGATCAAAGGCTTGGATAATCGTATCCTGTAACGCAACAGTCTCCAATCCTGCAGGTTCGACATTATACATGTTGTAGTCGAATTTGATATTCAGTGCTTGATACAAGAAAAATATAGTGAGCACGCAGGCAATGAGCAAATACAGTAAAGGTCGGCGCATCACCTCCTCACCATACTTAGCAAGAATGGTGAACTCGATGTGCGGCGGCTTGGACGACTTACGGCTCACTTTGGAGAGAACGCGTTCGCGGGCGACCAATAGCGCCGGCAGAAGCGTCATGGTCGTCATCATTGCACAGACAATACCTATGCCGAGCACGATGCCCATTTCTCGAATGCCCTGCGTCACAGAAATTGCGAGTGCAAAAAAGGCAGCGGCTGTGGTTAAGGCGCCCGTGATGATTCCGGAGCCGGAACGCATAAATGTCTCTTCCATAGCAGCTGCTGCATCGCCGTTTATGCTCCTGCGTTCAGCATACACGGAAATAATGTGAATCGCATAGTCAATTCCAAGACCGATGAGAATGACGGCAAACATGGATGTCATGAGATTGAGCCTGCCGAGCGTTACTCCGACAACACCAGCGGCAATAATAATTGCAACGATAAGGTTAAGGGCAGCGAGAATCGGTGTACTCCACATCCGAAAGGTAAGTATGAAAAGCAAAAGTACGAGCACGAGTGCAACAACAGAGGCCCTCTTCATATCTCTATTCGTGTATTCCATTTCATCCTTTTGGAGTGGGATCATCCCCGTGAGCCCGGCATAGAGTCCTGGGAAATTGTGCACAGTATCATCTATAATCTTCTGGATTGCATTTGTTGCCGCTATGTCTTTTTCAATATCTATCGAGGTGAACGTTGGTTTTATGGCAATCAAGAGAATACGCTTATCATGCGAAAGAAAATACGGGTCACCGTACAGTAAGTACTCCACTGCAGTATCAGCGCGTGCCTGATTGCCTGCAGGGTCATCAATCGATCTGTCCAGCGCCTGAAGCCAGAAATGTAAACCATCGAGAGAACGTACCGCCTCATCTTCCTTTTCTTTGGTGCTCAGTGCCTCTTCATCACCGATATACTCTTCCTCAAAATTGTCATTAATGCGTGTCATAAGCGGAATGAGATTGAGGTTCTCGAACATGTCTTTTGTCTGTTCAAGATCTGTTGCCTTAGCAAGCATAAACCCGTGCTCGGCAAAAAACTCTTTCTCCATTTTATAGTCAACACGCTCAATGTAGTCTGTGAGTTTTTCAAGACGAGGTGCAATTACTTCAGCAAATTGCTTCATCTGCTGTTCCTCTCCCTTGACTACGATGTGAATGGTTGAGGCGCTCCTATACTCCTTCAATATTCGATCGAATTCTTGCGCAACTGGATCGCCCATGGGCAGCAGGTCAGACCATCGCATATCCATTCTGATCCGCGATGCAGACAGAGCAGCAAGAATAGTAATAACAAGTACGCAGACAATCACCAACCACGGATGCGTTGCTGCAAAGCGTGCCCATTTTCTCAATAGTTTTTCCTTCATGATTCCCCCATAGAAGAGAGCTCTGAAAAAAAATTTCTTCGCTCTCTTGATTACGGTGATTAAGGAATGATAACAGTGATTTTACTATTCACAATCATCGTAATCATAACAAAATCATTGCAATCGAAGGTTTCTGCTTTTTGCAGAAACCTAGAAATAGACATTGGCACGAATGAAGCCGCCACTACCGAGCTTACCGGAATAGTTCTTCCCTTCTTCGCCGACGTACACATTGAACACGCATGTTAGTTCAACATTTTCAAAGAGACTATAGTAGAACATAGGAACGAGTGCAGCGCTCTGATCGGAAATGCTGAAGAGCACTGACCCTCCGATTAGTATCAAATCGGTGAGCGGATACTGAATGAGTCCGTACATCTGGTCTTGAGCAATGGTCTTTGTTTCACCGGTAATGAACCGCATCCAGTCGTTCAAATCATACTGTTCGTGGTCAGATCTGCCCAAAGAGCTATGGTGGTACTCAATCATCGTGTACAGACCTGATTCAAATGTATAATCTCCCCCGACAACAAATTCATAAAAAGCATCATCAATGTCCATGAAATTGTATGCACCTTCTCCCCAGACACCAAGTCCGAGTAGTTCACCGACAACGTCGATGCCGACCAGCGTCCTGCGTTGCTGCGTGACTGAGAATGTATAGAAGTCTGTGGTTTTGCATTGATACTGATAGCCAGTCACTGACATATCAAAATGGCCGAGTCCCAGTTTTCCGCGCAGCAGTTTTCCTGAGCTTTCCCAATCATACTCAATCGGCGTGTACAAGCCCATACAACTCAGACGGTAGCCAGGATACCAGTCGAGTCGCACGGCATAGTGACCAGGCTGCTCGTACGTCGGGTCAAGCGCGTCCTTGGTGTTGAATACGTCGATGGGATTGGTAAAGTAACCAGTGCCGAGAGATATCTGCTGTTTACCCGCAGTTACTGCAAACCGACCAAAACTGAGGCGTGTATACGCATTGTCAAGGTACATTGTATCGCGTAGAGCAAACTCATAATAGGAATACAATTCTGGCGGAACTGCAGATGTGATGCGTCGGGGGAGGAAATCGAGAATGTTCCACTGTCGTGCGCCAAAATAGAGCACGTAGATAATATCAGCACCAAATTCAGTGTGCTTCACTGCCCTGCTCGTAAGGTCGATGCGCAGTTTGGTGTAGCTTTGCTGGTAGTACATTGTATCAAGATAAATACCTGTGTATTGCGGTTCAAAGTATCCATATATGTCAACCTGACCAAACCCATATGTGCTTACCAAACAAAGAAAAACAATATAGTGCTTATTCACTGTTGCATCCCCATTTCTGTGAACAGTTCGTCAGGCAAGTCGACTTCATAAGTTATTTCACTGATTTCCATGCTCGTCTGTGTGTCATCGAGTTTGTTGTACATAACCATTTTCATAGGGGTATAGATACCATCAATGAGTTGAATTTCACTAAGTATGAGCTGCTTTTCCCAGAGCTGCGGATCATCGTCATGAAAGTAATCAATTACTAAAGGGATATAGTATTCCCTGTCCACCCATATCACCAGCCTCGAGTAGCTTGCAGAACTCTCAGGCTTACGTGTTAACTCAAGCCTGTAGCAATCCCGCCCTTCTTTCTTTTCATCCTTATGTCGAACAGAAACGTATTCTTCAATGAACGTGTTTGATGCACCCATATCTTCATAGGAAAAATCGCTACCCTCGAGCTTTTGTTTCTTCGCGTGCGTCGCAAGCTTCCGAATACGCTTTGTCTTTGGGAAGTATGTCCAGATATCATCAGCATCATTAAGCATGAGTATGGTCTGGCCCTTCACACGCGACGGCTCCAGATATTTCATCAGGCTTTTCTCTCCCTGATTCTTAGAGTACGTCTCGTATGAAAATGTTCGCTCGTCACCGGATGTCGTAACAATAGTCATTGTCATTTTCCCTTGTGCCTGGTCTTGATTCATCGTTTCAGTCATGATGTGCAGAATCGAATCAGCGGTCATTTCGTCCTGGGCATACGTCAAAGGACAGATAAGCACTGATGCCAGCACAACTGCCCATAAGTGTGCATATCTCGGTGTTTTCACATACCATTTCATGCTTCCTCCTTGGCAGTTTCCCCCTGTATGCGATCACTGAGGTATTGTACCATTGCCCGGAAATCGTCGGCAATGAAGACCTCGATCGACTCCCGCGGTGCGCCGAGAATGCGCTCTACCACTCTTTCATAGAGCCGCGTCTTCCTCTCCATGATGGTGCAAAGCTGTTCTGGCGTCCTCGTTGCATCAAGAATCAGCTCGCAAATCTTTTCATTCAAATGCTGTCCGAGTCGAATGATCATCTCTGCAATCTCGTCAGAATCTGGCGTATTGAATAATCTTTCTTTAATTCCCTGGCGTATGATCTGCGCATAAAGCGGTGCAGCCTTCTTGGTTATTTGCCGGAACATACGCGTCCTCATGAGGATGTTTTCATCACGATACAGCACCTTCAAGAATACAGCAAAGACTGCAATGTTCGTCCGTTTGAACGAAGAAGCAGCGCGCGAAAGGCTGCTGAATTTCTTAATCGCATTCTGTTCAGAATCCATTACATTCGTGAATTGCGCGGTCAGCTGATCAGTTGTCCTTTCAACCAATGCATCAAGTAATTCATCTTTTGACTTGAAATAGTAATAAAAAGTCCCCTTGGCAATGTCAATCGCGTCAAGAATATCTTGAATTGTTGTGTCCTCATAGCCTTTTTTGAAGAAAAACTCTTGCGCTGCATCGAGAATTTCGTTCTTCCGCACGTCAGGTTTCTTGACAATTCTCGTCATAGTGTTTATCTCCTTTAGACCGACCGTCGGTCAGTATTACCACCAGAATAAACCGACCGTCGGTCTATATTATTATAATAGGAATTTCCGTTTTGTCAAGGGGCGAACTAGGCACTGGGGGTTGGGCTTTAGGCGTTAGTGAGTAACACGGGATGATTCCCTAACTTAATAGTCTCCCCTCCCTTTAAGGGAGGGAAAAAAGGGAGGGTGTTTTCTTAACATTAGGCTTGGTATTACTCCTCATCCTCTGCCCCTGCAGGCTCTGCATCTTATACTGACGGTGAACATACTCCTGCTCAATACGCGATCACTCCACCCGATAATGGTAATCATCTTTGAAAATACCCAGGTGTCCTCGATACGTCAGTGTCGGCGTGGTCGAGCCACGTAGCGGGTGAGGCGGTACCTCGATCGCCGTGACCGTATCAAGCAGGCCAGACCATGCCACATCTGCATAGTCATGGCGCCGCGCGGTCACAAACACCGTATCCATTAAACCTGGCCATTCTGAGCCCACATCATATCGCGCAGCCGTGACCACGACTGTTGGCATCTGGCCAAGGTACTCAGTATCTGAACCATGATCAGATTGCACACTAACAAAGATAAGAACCGCAATTGCGCATGCACAAATTGTAATCAACTTACACATCTCTACCTCCTCGTTTTTGTTGTTTTTTTCGTTCTGAGACCACTCAATCCGTTGAAATAGAATGTCGCTAACGTCTCGGCATATTTCTCATAATACTGATCATCAAATGTGAGCATGGTCTCGTTCAGGTGATGCTCCTCCGCACATTTCTTCCGACCTTGTGATTTCAGAATGTGCTCCCATACATGCCTGAATTGAAAATGTTCTCCAATCAATGTGGTCACGAGGCCACGGACAACGCTCATGACCACGACGTCCTCAGTATCCAACCCAAGACGGGCGAAGAAATCAACTGCGCCCTTATGCTTCGTTGCAACCCATTTAAGCTTAAGGTCTGTAATCTCTGGAATTTCAACCGGGGTCGTGGTAAAGGCAACCATGATCAGTTCCCAGTTTTCCCGGTGAAACTCAATCACATTTCTGATCACCTGTTTGATAACGTCTTCTGGCGGATTGTCCTCTTCATATACTGCCTGAACTGCCTCATAGTATTTGTTATAGCACTCATTCACCATTTCTTTGAGTACACCTACCTTGCCACCGAAGTAATAGTTAATCATGGAGATGTTTACGTGCGCAGCCTTGGCGATCTCCCGTATGCCAACCGCTGCATAACCCTTACGCGCAAAGAGTGAGAGGGCGGCGTCAAATATGCGTTGCTTCGCCTGAATTTTGTCCCTGGTCATTCTTCCTCCTTAATCGAACGTTTGACTTAATCAATCGTTCGATTTATTATAATGAAAAAAAATGAATTGTCAAGGGGTAACTTAGCTATCAGGCTTTGGACTTTAGGCGTTGGGCTTTGGGGTTTTAGCCTCAGAAAAGCAGCAATGCTTTGGGTAACAACGCGTTGCAGAGACCTAGTTCAGCAATTTCTGCATGATGTAGACATCGATCAATTTCCCGAATTTTCTTCCGACCTCGCGCAAAATACCAACGTGAGTGAATCCATACGCCTCAAAAAGATGAATGCTGACCTCATTTCCGCCGGCAATACGCGCAATAAGGACATGCAGCGCAGTTTCCTTGCCGCGTTCAACGAGTTCTTGCAATAGCTGCCGACCAATCCCTTTACCGCGGTGCGGTTCAGCAACATACACCGAGACTTCCGCAGTCTCTGAATACGCACAGCGATCAGAATAGTGACTCAGCGAAGCCCAACCAACGACGGCACCATCTGTATCTGCTACAATGATAGGATAGTTCGTGCCATGAGCATCAAACCATAGTTTCTGCTCTTCGTGTGATTTCGGCTCTGTGTCAAACGTCGCGACCGTTTTCCTGATGGCATCATTGTATATCTCAGTAATAGCAGGAAGGTCATCCATGGTTGCCAATCGTATGATCATAGTAAATGAACGAAAACGTAGTTGCTTCGTGGGTGCACGCGATTAACTACTTGCCAATCTCCTCCACGAGAAGCTCGATAGCCTGCACAAGCTGATGGTCAGTGCTTACACCATCCTGTTCAGGTGTATTCTCCACATAGATATCCGGCTCAATCGGTGTATTCTCAAGGTTCTCATTGGTCAGGGTGAACCAGCCCGTACCAGGAATACGGAAACCAGAACCATCAAGCAATCGTATGTCGCGTGTTCCGATGACCGCACCGAATGTCGGCACACCGATAACGGTCCCTAGTTTTAGTTCTTTAAACGCAGCAGGAAAAATCTCAGCATCACTGTAACAGTTTTCATTGATGATGAGCACGGTCGGCTTATCCCATCTAAACAGAGAATAGTATTCCTTTTCCTCATCGCGCTCAATAGAATACATGTATGACGTTCTTCGTAAAATATTCAAAATCTCATCATGAATATTGCCACCGCCATTGTACCGTATATCAATAATGAGCCCTTCTTTGTCCATTTCCTTGTAGAGATCTTGCTCGAATTTACGCAGATCGCGTCCACCCATTGATGCGATGTACAGGTAGCCAAGTCGGTCATTGCTCTTTTTGTAAACGTAATCCCGATTAGCCTGTACCCATTGATCCTTGATCAAGCGAAGAATTGACCCTGGCGTCCTCGGGCGTACCTTCACATCACGTTCTTCTCGTTGTCCGCGCACGGTCAGCATAATATCTTCACCGCTTTTGTTGCGCAAATATGAATAGAAATTCTCACCGCGTACTATTCTTGTGCCATTGATGTGCGTAATAATATCGCCAGGTTCAATGCCAATTTCTTCTTTATCGATAGGAGAATCACGAATGATATCCTCGACCTTCACACCATCACCAGTGTAAAGGGGGTCATAGATAATGCCCAGGACGCCTGTCCTTTCTTGCATATCATATGCCTGGTATATACCCAGATGCGAAGCGTTCAATTCACCAAGCATCATCCGAACGACGCTGTGGAAATCGCGTGTTGTACGCGTGTGCAATGCCCTGTCGTTGTACTTGTGATACATTGCCCGCCAATCAATACCATGAAAATCGCTGTCGTAGAACCCGTCCTCCAATGCCCACCACGCCTCCTTGAAAACCTGCTCGCGCTCTTGTTTTCGATCAATGCCGATCTCAACACTGAAACTGAGCGGCATTGATTGTGCTGATGCAATATCCGCACTGAATATGTTACCAGTGCCCGAGAGATACAGTATCTTCTTCTTATCGTTCGATACAAGGAACATCCTCGGTCGCACATTGGTATTCGTAACCCGTTTCAGTTCCTTGCCAAGCCAGTCAACCGTCCAGATATCATTGCTCTCCTGATTGTTCGAATAGAGAGCGAATTGTTTACCATCAGGAGATTGTGCGACATAATTGTACCCGCCTAATACTTTGGTAACCGTATGTATGCGGTCTTCAATGTCTTCAAAATCTATCTCGATAGTGACGTCTTCGTCTACTGAATCCTGTTCTTCTGTTTCCCAGTAGTCCCGTTCCTTTTGCTCATCTTCCCGTCGTAAGAAGATATATTTCATCCAGAGATTACCAATGGCATCGCGCGACGCATACGCGATCCTCCTGCCATCGCTACTCCACATGGGTTTGTAATCGTCATTCGGATGATTCGATATGTTAGTGCATGCGGTGCTGCCATCGACTCGCACAACAAAGATATCCTCACGCCAGCCGAGTGTTGTCCTGCTGAACGTGATCCATTTGCTGTCGGGCGACCAATCGATCCACAGAACATCATTGTGCGGACAGAGCTTTATACTCTGTGTGCCATCCTTGGTCATAACATACAGTTGCTCTCTGTTCTTGAAATAGGCGATCATTTCGCCATCAGGAGAAAAAATAGGTTTTGCTTCGCTTTCATCGGTATTGAGTAATTTTTTCGACGTAAAAAGCAAATCGTCGCAGAATTTCTCTTCCGTTTTCGGCTCTATGGTCCAGATATCCATATCGCCGTCTTCCATTGATGTGCACACAAGCAATTCTTTTTCTGGATGCCATGCAATGTGTTTCTCTATGAACGGCGTATCGGTTAATCGAACCACTTTCTCTGTCTTGCCATCTTTCAATTGCATAATGAAAATATCGCCGTGAACCACAAAAGCGAGTTCGTGTTCGTCTGGTGACAATGCAAACTCGGTTGCCTTATTCATGAACTGCTTGAGGTAGAATGGATTTTCTTTGTGGTCCTCAGTGACAGTAATAGTGGTTTTCATCTGCGTACCTGTGGCAACATCGTATCTGCACAGAGAGCCATAACATTCATATACTATAGTTGAACCATCCCATGATATTTTGGGAAAATGAATGTCTTCGCGTTCAAATGTTAATTGTACTGGGTCAGAGCCGTCGGGATTCATACACCACAGATTGTTGACAGCATCTGCTTCCCGGTTACTCACAAAATACAGTTTCCCATCAACCTTTGAATACATCGGGTACCCATCGCGACCTGGTGAATCAGCTATCCGCCGGGACTCTCCATCCGGCAATTCCTTGAACCAGATATCTTGACTGGCACTACCGCGATATCTTCTACGCCACCACGCGGCGCCACCACGCATATAATACATACCCTTTCCGTCAGGCATAAAACATACTTCGCGTGCGGTAAATCTCGTCAGCATCTCAGGAAGCCCGCCATCAACAGAGACATGGTATAGTGATGGCCGCAATGTCTGCCGGAAAGACTCAAACACCAGGTATTCACCATCTGACGTCCAGCCAAAAAGGTTATCATACATTGAGTAGTACGTGAGTCGTGTAGCCGAACCACTGCCATCTGAAGGTATAATGCAGATATCATCGCTTCCCCAGCGGTCCGTTACAAAAGCAATCCACTTACCGTCTGGCGACCAGAATGACTTACCTTCATACCCATTGCTTACGGTCAATCGTTCGGCTCGCCCTCCGCGTGCAGGTACGACCCAGATATCGCCATAATACGAAAAAGAAATCATGTTGCCATCTGGCGATGGAGCAGGGAACCGCGCTCCCCAGACCTCTTCGCTGTGAAGAGGCACCACGAGAATAAAAAACAAAAAGATGTAGGCTATGTTTTGATGCATGTATTTCATAGTGATTACACTATAGTGTAACCTGTGTTTCTTGTCAACTCGCTAAACTACTGGTTTTCTCGCTTCTTTGTGTAAACCGCTCCTTATTACTTACTGAGTTGCCGCAGTCTTTCGAGTCTCTCTGCTTTGTTGTT
>DAOVBK010000260.1 GCA_030670605.1 Candidatus Stahliibacteriota bacterium | reverse complement strand
CATGATGGCTCCGAAAAAACGGAAGTTAAGCGATAAACAAAATGCGCGTCTTCAGTATGAACACCGTATCATCAAAGAGATGGGTTTTGAGCCGTATTTCTGTCTCGTCTATGACCTCAAGGAATTTGCTCGATCAAGAGGCATTGGCATGAATGTCCGCGGCTCTGCAGCATCATCATATATCCTTTACCTTCTCGGTCTTTCTGTTGTTGATCCGCTCCGCTACAATCTTCCGTTCGAACGATTCCTCAACCCCCAGCGCACTGAGCCACCAGATATTGATGTCGATGTTGAATTCAATGAACGGAATAAACTCATCCGGGAAATTATAAGTGCATTTGGTAGTGACCACGTTGCACACATCTCGGTTATCAATCGCTTTCGGAGACGGTCGCGTTTTCGCGATACAGCACGTGCGTACGGTATCTCACCCCAAGAACTAAAAAACATCGTACATCATACTAAAGAATCGCTCGTGAAAAAAATATATGACGTCGCCAAAAAAATAGACCATTACCCGCACTATTTCTCATGTCACGCCAGCGGTATTGTCATAACACCGGAGCCGGTATGCAATTTTGTTCCGCTCTATCCGAGCCCGGCAGGTCAGATCACCCATTTTGACAAAAACGGCATTGAGATGGTCGGTCTCGTTAAAATTGATATACTCGGTGTCCGCGGATTCCCGTATCTCTATCTATCAAAGGACACAATAGATTTTAATGACAAAAACGTCTATCGTTTCATTGGTGAAGCCAAAACCCTCGGCTGTTTTCAGATTGAATCCCCAATCGTCAGGCAATTCTTAAGAAAAATAAAACCAAAAACACTTATGGATATTGCCAATGCCATTGCCATTATTCGACCAGGCCCAGCCCAAGGTGGTATGAAGGAACGGTTTTTGAAAAGACTCAAAGGCGATGAAAAAATCACATACCCCCACCCCTCATTACAGAAAGCACTCACCAATACCCTCGGTATTCCCGTTTACCAGGAACAGATTCTACAGATTGCACACGATTTCGCCCATTTTTCATTGAGTAATGGTGACATGCTTCGACGAGCCATGACAAAAGAACGAAACACAAACCGCATGGAAGAATTAAAAGAGCGTTTCTTTACAAAAGCAACACATCTCGGTTACAGCAAGAAAGAAATCGTGCCTGTCTGGAAACGGATAGAGGCATTTTCTTCATTCGGCTTTAATATGGCACATAGTATTACCTATGCAACGCTCGCTTATTTGTCAGCCTATCAGAAATACTACAACCCACGTGATTTTTTCTGTCGCGTTATCAATAACAAAGGTGGCTATTATACGACGTATGCCTATGTTAATGAGACGCGCAGATGGGGAATCACGGTCAAGGCACCAGACGTTAATACAGCGGAACCGGATTTTGCCATTCACAACGCTTCACTCATAACCGGGTTGAATGAAGTAAAAGACCTCTCGGCAAGAAGTATTCAACGTATAATGAAATTCCGTCCTTTCAAAAATGCCACAGATTTTTTCTATTATACTAACCTTTCAATTGATGAAGGCATATCCCTGATACGGTCAGGCGGGCTGGATAGATTCGGCATGACGTGGCCACATCTGTATTTTCTCTTGCTTAACGCAAAGAACAAAACGAAAACTGCACCGTGGTTTTCGGCACAGACTCCTGACTTTAAAGATTTTAGCACACAAACAAAAATCCACCGTCAGTTCCGAACCATCAATTTTCTGCCAGAAAAACACATTCTCGAGATGTTCTATCCTTCACGCACAACAAGAATCGCCGATCTCGTGCCCGGCACAAAATCATCGATTATCGGTGCACTCATTGCCCAGAGGACCATCTATACGGTAAAGAAACGCGTGATGTCATTCCTCACCCTCGATGATGAAACCGGCACGCTCGAGGTCATCATATTTCCCAACAAGTACCGACCGCACACAGTCGGCGCGGTCATGCACGTAGAAGGCATTTTCAAGGATAACTCTCTGATTGCCGACAACTATTCTCCACTTCCAATCTAACACCACCCTGTATCAGTTCTCAATACGCATCACAATCCAGGTAACCCAAAAAGGCATATTGACATATGTGCATATGCGCATATGCACAATTGCACACGTATGGATGGGAATAAGAAGGGAAGCGGAAATATCAATTCGATGATTGTGCAATTGTGCAATCATACAATTGTGCAAATGAGCAATTGCACAATTGTCGAATGCGTGTTATGGGGAGCAGATGTTGAAATCAGAACAGCTGATTATCGTACAATCACTGCTTTTGCTATTTTGTTGTGCTCCCCGAAGTGCAGATGAATGAAATAGACGCCGGCTGGAACCCGCCGGTTCTGTGCATCACGGATATTCCAGGATACATCCTGCAGCGAACGCTCGGCAATGAGTCTCCGCACTAACCGTCCGGTCGCATCATATACTGAAATCGAACCATTCTCATACCACAACACAGGGGCAAGAGTAATGCTAACCATACGCCGTGATGGATTCGGAGAAATGGTGAACAGAGGAGCCACATAATGCTCGTCGTATTCCTCGACTGACAACACATTAAACCATCGCAAGCATGCCGCAAGCAGTTGCTCGCGGGTCATGTATCCAGGCCGGTGATGAACTGCTTCAATACCAAAACCACAGTAAATTGTCTGATACGCAGGAGATAGATTATTGTACCAGATCCCTGCACACTGTGTCAACACATCATCGTAGAACAAGAATTGATGAGCGTTGATATCTGCCGCTATCTGATCACGGGAATATTGATTCGCAACACCGCCCGTAGTGAACATAGTACCAATGTTCTGACCCAAGGAATCGGTATTGTCAGGATAGACATACAGACTGTGAACAGAATCATTCACAAGCTGTGCGTGCAGATAATCTGTGTAGAATTGACTCGCATGGATCTCTTCACCGATATTCTGGCCAGTGATGATGAGTTTGCCACCGCTGTCGAGA
>DAOVBK010000175.1 GCA_030670605.1 Candidatus Stahliibacteriota bacterium | reverse complement strand
TGTCCTGTGCCACATCCGATGTCGAGCAGTTTTGTTCTCGGGGAGAGGATCGAATGTATTTTCTTAACGTATGTGCTTTCTCGTGTACTTTTTTGTATTACTGCATCTCTAAGGGCTGCCTGTCGAGCAGTGTCACCCCGCTGACTCATTTCTCTTAAGAACCGATATACTTCACTTCAACATAGGGAATCAGGTTTCCTTCTTCAGTAACGACGCGTTCGTCTTTCTTGCCGAGGTTGATCGGAACTTCAGCCCGCTGGTACTGCATGCTTGGCCAGAAGCTTACTTCGACTTTGACAAGGTAGTCGCCTTTTTTCACCTGTTTCCCGGAGATATCTTTCATGTCCCATACATAGATATGATGTCCTAAGTCAATACTTGCTGCCGTGACACCATCGACATCAGTATATTTCGATGCATTTGCCCACATTGGCAAGTTAACCTGTTTGCCTTTTGCATGACCACTGAACCCAGATACATAGATTGTTTTGACAAATGCGCCATCGGCGGTTTCAACCCACACTGCGGTCTGTGGTGCAAGTTCATCTTTAAACCCGAGGACAAAATCGACAACTACAAACGGACGTTTGTACTGATTCAGGTCGATGTGTTCCACTGGAGGTTCAAGTTCATCAAACACGTATTCCATTGCGTCAGTCTCTGGATAACTCGACACGACTTCTATCCAGTATGTCATTGCCATTTTCTGATAGGCAACACCAAGGTGGTACAGTGCTTCGGCTTTCAGGGAATCAGGTGCATCACTCTCAACGACGATTTCCAGATCTGTCATTCCTTGTTCTAATCGACCGACAAAGAACGGCATCTGAACCCCCATTGCTCCCCGGTAGATTCTGAGTTCAATGTCATCTGGTGCGATCTCAACAGCTCTGTCTAAGACAGCCATTGTCTCAAAGGCAAGATTTGTGCGGAAATCAGTATCCATTGATATTCTTGGGTCATATCCAGTGCCTGCTAGCTCTCCTAGCACAAGGGCGAGTAGTTTATAGGCTTCTATGTTTGTCGTGTCTATCTGTATACTTCTCTTGAGCACCTGTTCTGCATCTTCATAACGTTCGGCATCAAAGTACGCCTGCCCGAGCGCCATCATAACACCGGCATTCTTTGGATTTTTCTCAACTTGCTGTTCAAGAACGGTAATTTCTGGCGTATCAGGTTTCTTCGTTTCTATCTGTTTTGCTTGCCATTCTTTGAAAGCAAGGATCTCATCCATGTTTGCCTGTGAGCTCTGTCCGAGGTCTGTCATTGGTGCCGCTGCTGTTACATTACCGTATGCCTCAAGCGCCTTGTCCCACTCACCTTGTTTCTGATAACCCGCGCCAACATAGTAATATGCAGACATGAGTTGCGCTTGTGCCTCCGGGTCTGGTGACTGCTTAATAAGGTCAATCATCGTTTCCAGATCATCAATTGCCTGCTCTAATTTTCCAACAAACTCAGGCATATTGACACCATATGCTCCTCTGGTGAACCGCGCCTCAAAGTTGTACGGGTCCAGTTCGAGCGCCTTATCCCATGCTTGAAATGCCTGTTCAAAAGCAAAGAATATCTCACCGTACTCCTGTGTTCTCTGTGCGTGAAGCCCAATATAGTTGCCAAGATGGAAGTAGGCATCAGAGCTTTCTGGATGCTCTTCAACAGCCTGCTCCATGGTTTCGATTGCTTTGTCAATCCTATCTTGCTGTTGGAAATTTGCTGCTTCATTAATATATTCCTCAACAGTTTTCGCGTATGCAAAGCCAAATACGAGCATGAAGATTGTGAAACAGAATAGAAGCTTCTTCATTATTATACCTCCTTTGAATGGATGAACTGAATTATACATGCTCACACGGGAGTGTCAATGAACCGCGTACCGGTGAACTGGTAACGAACAGAGGATTAAGTCACGAGGCGTATCTTGACAGTCAGTGTTGTGACAATAACATGTACGTAGGAGGAGGACATGAAGATACGTTATTTCTGTATGGTCATTGTGAGCTGTAATTTGTTCTTTGCAGGTTCCTCACCCCCAGAGTGCAACAACACTGATATCATTCACGGCAAGGGCTATGTACAACGGCTTTCAGAAAAGGGTGTCGGCTTGCACAACATAGGGAACATTGAACTGCTCATAGACGATGTTGGCGGTCAAGAGGGCTGGCGGTATACACATATATGGCCCATAGCGTCAAGTATAGATCATCTCTATTGAAATTGGCTCGCCATCGGCTATTCCCCGATATGTGTGAGCGATGGTTGGGATGGTGACTGGAGTACGACAGTTGGTGGAAACATTGTCATCACTGAACCAGGCATGTTGGCGGATGAGGAGGGATATGCACAATTTCATGATCCTATAAATGGTTTTGAAGTCACTCAGGAGAGTTTTGCCTGGCAAGATTCCGCGCATGATGATTATGTCATTGTCAAGTATACAGTAGGCAATATCAGCAGTATTCTATTCGACTCACTCTATATCGGGCATCGCACTGATTTTGATGTCATGGGTGATCACGGAAGCGCAATGACTGACATGGGCGATTGCGATACAACACGGAATCTTGCCTACATGTGGGATGCGAGTAGCCCCACACATGTAGGAGTAAAACTTCTTAAGGGAAATCTCAGAGGATATAAGAATACAGGTTGGTACCATGAGTTTGATGCAGAGAAATTCTACGCTTTAAGTGATGATGGTATTGATTCTATCACTCCCGGCTACGGCGATTGGTGTATCTGGCTGTCAACCGGACCGTATGAAGTTGCTCAGGGAGATTCTGTCGTTGTTGCATTTGCATTCTTGGCAGGGGATGACTTGGCGTCACTTCAGGAAAATGCTGATTCCGCGCAGGCAATGTGGCATACCATAGGAATCGAGGAGAGCGCAGCGTTAGATGCACAAATACAAGATATGCTCCAGATAACACCAAATCCATTCAGGCAGATGACAAACATTAGCTTTGGCCTAGAGCATAGTGCACAGAGCATAGAGCTCGGGATATTTGACGTTACAGGTCGGTTGGTAAAGTCTTTTCACTCTATGCCCAATGCTCAAGGCTCTTTGCAGATCAGGTGGGATGGCTGCGATAACTCTGGCAAACATCTTCCTGGCGGTGTCTATGTCTGCCGACTCGAAACAGACGGCATTATTGTACAAAGAAAACTAGTCCTGCTCCGGTAAGCTCTAATGTAACCTTAACTACCATCTTTGTTGTGTGATCGATGACTGAAGCACGGGGATGGTGCATCTCACTGAGTTCGATATCTACGACTTGGCATTTTGACATTCAGCCCAGGCGATCAGGACATCAGATTATTAGGAAGTGATTGTCAGGCTACCAGAATACCTGGGACAATGTCAAATAACAAATTTCAAACATCAAAGATCCAATTCCGAATCGAAACGTATTGAAATATGTACAATTGTACATATGCACACATATCAATATGGTATGATGGGAGATTGCCACGCATCACTCGCCCCCGTAGAACGAGGGCAAGCGATTACCAGGTGCGTTGTTGACGATTTCGTACAATTCTCTATAATGACAGGATAGTTGAGAGATGAGAGGGGAGAGTGGATAGTGAATGGTGAATTGTTAATAGTGAATGGTGGAGCGACTGTTGTGAAAAGAGATTGTGATATATTGAGTAAGATAATTGAGTGGGCTCAAAATGAGCCTGACATTCGAGCCGTAATTCTTGAAGGTTCGCGTGCATCAGATTCCAATACTGACAATTTCTCCGATTATGATCTAAACATTTTTGTAACTAATCACGCTAAGTATACGTCAGACAACCATTGGATGGCTGAATTTGATACAGTACTGGTCTATCAGAAAGAGAAATTCTTTCATAAAGACATAGAAATACCGACACGCCTGGTTGTATATAAAAATAGCCCTAAGGTTGATTTCTCCTTTTGGCCTATCAATATACTGCATGAGATTGCAGATAACAACATCTTGCCAGAACAGTATAGAAACGGCTACACGGTGCTTCTTGATAAAGATAAGATCACTGAGAATATGTCATCACCGTGTTTTGATGGATTCATTGTTGGCAAACCGACAGAAGATGACGTATTAACAACGATTTATGATTCTTGGTTTGAGGCATATTGCATAGTGAAGTATCTGAAGAGAGATAGTTTATGGTTTGCGAAAATACTGGAGAACGGTTCCATAAAAGGATTTCTACTCAAAATGATACTATGGAATGAGTCGAGCAAAGATGATTGGAAAAACA
>DAOVBK010000286.1 GCA_030670605.1 Candidatus Stahliibacteriota bacterium | reverse complement strand
ATACAGCGCATATGGCATTTGCACCGAGGCGACTTTTGTTCGGTGTACCATCCAAATCAATCAGAAGCTTGTCGAGATCAGGTTGCTCGATAACATCGTGACCAACAAGCGCTGGTCCGATTGTTGTGTTAACGTTTTCGACGGCTTTGAGAACACCTTTGCCACCGAAACGTTGTGCGTCTTTATCACGTAGTTCGACCGCCTCATATGCTCCTGTCGACGCACCTGACGGTGCTGCGGCTGAGCTTTTTCTGCCGCTCTTCAGTTCAACTTCAACCTCAATTGTTGGATTGCCACGCGAATCGAGTATTTCACGACCGGTGACAGATTTGATCATTCTGCTCATAGCATCTCTCCTTTGCCTTCCATGAATATGATACTAAATGTGGTATGTCAATTCTTAGTTGAGAACAGAGACAGCAGTACGCCAGTCTGTGACCATTGAACAGACAAACACTCTCTCACGTGTTGATACAGTATATCCCTTTCGAAAAACGATGTCAAGCGTCTGCCGCATCGTCATTGTATATTACGGACGATAGCGTAAAGGGCAGACCAAACACCTGCACGCTTCCTGTCTCAGTGCATCAGGTGGAGAATCCTTCTCTACCCTTTCAAAGTCATTCAATCTTTCTGTAACTGGACGCTGAGGAATGGTCAGACGTTTTGCTTCTATTACCGGCAACGCTGCAATATGCGGCACCGGTGATGATGTCATAAGAGTACCAAGAAAACGGGGAATGTGCCTCAGGGTCCAGTCTATCTGTTGTGCTACACTCATGCCCTGTCCAACTGCATGCGCCACTGTCTGACTGCCCAAAACAACGTCACCAGCGGCGAAGATATGACGACACGATGTCTTCCCATATCGTGTCGGAATACGACCAAACCTATCAACATCGACGAAACCTTCAACAAAACGACTATCTGGTTCCTGACCGACCGCCACGATGATGACTGCATCGAGTGTGACATTGAATTCACTTCCCTCCACAACTTTGACAGAACCCTTGCGACCATACAGTGATTCAGTTCTACCCATAGCAACTCTGTTTTTCTCAATCTTTATCGGTGTCGTTAAAGGCACTATGGTAACACCTTCATCCTGAGCACCGTGGAGATTCTCCTTTTCTGCTGGCATATCTTCAATCCTGCGCCGGTAGTAAATCGTAACATCATTACCGAACCGTCGTAAACTCCGGGCAACATCCATTGCGCTGTTTCCACCACCAATAACACCGACCGTGCCGAGTTTTGGCTTCTCACCCTGCTTGATCCTCCTGAGCATGTCAATACCAACGAGCGCATGTTCCTCACCGAGAATGCCCAATCGTGTCGGCTTCCATGCACCCGTGGCAAGCAACACAGCATCATGGGTATGCAGAAGTTCATCGACTGATAGAGCAGCTCCGACCTCAACGCCACACGTCAGTTCTATGCCTGCATTCAGGAGCATCTCGATATCTGCATTGAGAACGTCTGCCGGAAGACGGAATTCTGGAATGAATGCCGCAAGGACACCACCTGGGTTGTCCTCCCGTTCAAAAACATACACTTTGTATCCTTTCTGACAGAGGTAGTATGCAGAGGTCAGTCCACTCGGACCTGCACCAATTACCGCGATTCGCTTTCCGCCTTTTTTCCCGACCTGCGTGGGTACGGTCATATCAACACCAGACTTCAGATACCGTATGGCAAGAGGATCATCAATTCCCCTGCGTGTGCACTCATCTTCACACGGTGCGGGACAAATACAAGCCAAGACATTGAAAAAAGGAACAAATGGATATTTCTGTGTACTATGAGTTGCTACCAGATTAACATACACCCACGGTGCAATATTAGCAGGGCATGATTTTTCACAGGGCGGCTTGTCAAAACTCACACCTTTGTACGCATCGATGACGTTGTAGAGCCAGACGATGAACCACGCTCCGAGTAATCCCCAGAATGCTGGATTGATACCCTTCCAGAGAATGAACATCAACGCAATGGAGCCGTAGAAAATGACAGCCAATACAATACCCGCCAGTATGCGGTTGGTCAGGATTTGGCCTGCACCAACAATCAAGCCTGAAATGAGAGCGGCATTACCTCGTTTCATACGTGAGTGCTTTTGTCGGGCAGACGTGAACACAGTCCAAACACCGTATACAATCTTTGTGACCGGGGATTTTGTAAATCGGCACATCCATGGGACATTTCATCTGGCACGATTGGCATTCGATGCACTTGTCTTTGTCGACCTTTATCTTGAAAACGCTGATACGGTTGAATAGTGAATATATCGCTCCGATCGGGCAGAATACACGACAGAAAAAACGCTTTATGGCAACAGAGAAAACAAGAATACCAATCAAAATCGCAACCTTCATATAGAAATGCCAGCCCACGAGCGCGCGCAGGTCACCGGTCTTGTCTGCGAATACTAGCGGAATACCAGCAATGAGTGTGCCATCAGGGCAAAGTTTGCAGAACCATGGTTCACCGACGAGGTAGGGTATGATAATGACAACGCCCACGAGCACAATGTATTTTAGGAATCCACACCAGTATGGTAATCTGAACTTAAGCGAATGAACTTTATATAGTAAATCCTGGAGAAAACCAAACGGACATACCCAGCCGCATGACATTCGTCCAA
>DAOVBK010000217.1 GCA_030670605.1 Candidatus Stahliibacteriota bacterium | reverse complement strand
TCGGGAAATTGGCATGCACCGTGACTATTCAGAAGGTACTGCCCGCGAAATCGATGAAGAAATCAAGAAAATAGTCGATGTGGCGCAGGAGCGTGCCGAAGGTATTATCAAGAAGAACACTGAACGGCTGAAGATTCTTGCGGAAACCTTACTTGAAAAAGAGATACTGTCAGGAGATGATATAGACAAAATACTTGGCATTAAAAAACGTGAAGAAAAAACTGACGACAAACAAAAAAAAGATTGAAGAAGCCGTCAAGGTCATACTAAAGGCGATCGGTGAGGACCTTAATCGTGATGGCTTGCGAGATACGCCACGCCGTATCGCCAACATGTATGAAGAAATTTTTGCGGGCATAAACAGAGATCCACTAAAAGAGTTAAAAACGTACAGAACCAAGAACGAAGATGAAATGATTATCATCAAAAACATCCCGTTCTATTCAGTGTGCGAGCACCATCTGTTACCGTTTTTCGGCAAGGCGCATGTTGTCTATATACCCAAGAACAATAGGATTACCGGGTTCTCAAATATGGTCAGGGTCATTGATGTTATGGCGAAACGGCCGCTTGTCCAGGAACGGTTGACACATGAAATTGCCGATTTTTTCATGAAGCATCTCAAGCCCATGGGTGTACTGGTGGTCATTGAAGCAGAGCATCTGTGTCTTTCGATGATCGGGGTGAAAAAGCCAGGCACTCTGACTATAACCTCAGCAATCAGAGGGGTTATGAAATCGGCAGCAACACGCGCCGAAGCGTTCTCACTCATAAAAGGTAAGTAAGGACCAGATACACAGAAGGCACAGAAGCAAACCACCGACACAGAACACACAGAAAAAAGGAATAGCACTAATAACACAGAACTTGGAGGTAAAGAGTCAAAGGGCAAAAGAAAAAGGTCAAAGAGTCGAAAAGTCTCAGAGTCCAAGAGTGAAATGGGGTCTGACCCGACCCTGCTATGTTCATACGCTCCTGAGAAGATTTTCCGACATTATGCTCATTGCGCGGGTCTGACCCCATTTCATACGATTGACGATCAACGATTACGAATTCAATTTTTCAGGTCTGACTCCATCATTCATTATACGCAGAGACCGCAGAAATAGCGAAGAGTAGACAGTAAAAAAAGTCCTGTATCCTGTAGTGGTCGAGCTTGTCCCTCTGTGCCGGGACTCCGTTTGAGGAGCTCGACAGAATCAGAGCACAAGTCAAAGGGCAAAAGTCAAAAGACAAAAGGTGAAAGGAAAAGGTCAAAGAGTCAAGGAGTCACAAAGTCCCAGAATGGATGGGCAGTAGGTTAGGGTTAGGAAGCTGCAGATAGATGAGGTAACCAGGACATCAGGATATAAGGGGAAAATGACCAATGACAAATTCCAAATGTCAAATGGACAATCCAAGGCAAAAGGCAAAAGAGCCAATGGTGAATTGTGAATAGTGAACCCCGTTAGAGACCGTTCTGTGATTACATGTCAGGACATTCTCTATTCCTGTTTCGTTGGAAGCAGAAGGTAGAAATGTGTATTGTCTCTAACGGGGTGAATGGCCGATTTTTTGATAGTTATATTGTTACATTGTTTGATAGCTGATTAAACCATACAACAATACAACTATAGAACCATGCAACGACAGAATGTATTCTGTTCCATAGTTTTGTGGGAGCGACTTCCCAGTCGCGAATCAATACGGTATAAATCAGGGGAATATTCTATTACAGAGAGCGTTATTCTGTCAAGGTGAAAAAGGGACCATTGTCAGAACTTGTATCTGGCATCTAGTATCTAGCATCAAGAATCTAGCATCTGCCTTGTCTATCGTACTCTTCGCCACTTTTGTACAGTGCCGATTTCTTCTTCTTCAACAAACTTACGGATTTCTAACACACCATCACCGAGCAACGTGAAGTAAGCATCTTTGTACTCAGCCTCAAGTACACTACCACTTGTATCTGGTACCTTGATGAGATCCTGGCCACGCCACTTGTTCGGGCTGACAGCACGGATATCGCGCCATTTTATGTCATTCTGAGCAAAACCGAGATCGACCAGAACACCCTTGGGCATCAACAGTATCCCGTGGTATATATTGCCCATTGCCTCGACCTGCACAAATGATCCAGTGGCATCATCGCCGAATCGCTCCCACTGTCCGACAATTGGTTCTTCTGCGCACGTGATACATAGTACGATGACGGCAATTAGCATCCAAAGTTTGCTCATAGTTTCCTCCTCATTAGTAATAGTAGTGAAGAACGTTCACTTTTCTATTGTATTATATACGCCGTAGAAAATTCGTCAAGTCTTTTTGTCACTTAATGACAACGAGTTTCTTGATGTACGTGGTATTTGTATCACGCAATGTGACAAAATACACACCAGTTGGCAGTCTGCACGTGAACTCTTCTGTCCCATGAACTATGATTCCTGAATAGATGGTATCGATGAATCTACCAGTTGCATCGTAAACGGCAATGTCAACGGGTCTTATTGTAGGAGATTGCAGGTGAACGGTCACACGACCCGTGGTTGGATTCGGATAGAGTGAAAAACATCGTAGTTTCGGTGCACCAGGTACATTCAAATATGCAGCGCCGCTGACCGTCAGCTCATTTTCAATAATATCAAATGTGGGTACGGGTATTTCGACAACGAGCACCTTAGTCCAGCAAAATAGTGTAATGAAAAATGCGAAACATAGTTTTATTCTAAATCCTCTATTTGCTCAGGATTTTCTGCCAGAATTCACTGTTGTGTGTTCGCGTGAGAAGTTTTTCCATTAATTCTTCGTCGTGGACTTGTACCGGCACTTTGAGCGCTTCAGTATGCAACCATTCAGTATAATCCATTTTTGGCACAAGGTAAACTGTCTTCTTCTCACCCTCTTCTTTCAAAAAAAAGTATGAATACTTATCCTCGCCAATCCCTTTTTCTGCAGCATTCTCATAATATGTCAGCTGTTCATTATCAGGTTCAAGAATTTTCAACATGCTGTCAGGGCTTGAAGGTTTGCTTGCATTTCGTGCAAATGCCTCGTTTATGATTCTGTATGGTCCCATTTGATACAGTGTATCGAAAAAGAATTCTTCCTGAAGGGATTTCTCGATAAGTACCGGTCTGACATAGTGTTTGAGATAATCGTGGTGGTCGGTGAAAACAGCCTTTACCTTTGCCAGTGTCCCTGGCGCCTTTGTTTCTCTATCAATTCTCATGGCTTCCTGTACAGTCATGCTGTCGGTTATATAAATTCGTTCTTTGTCCGCGATGACCTCTCTCAACTCCTGCATAATGAGCTGTAAGACAACCTCTGTTGTACCAGACTGGTCTTTTCCGTATGCTTCATCAATAGCCAACCGATACGTAATATGTTCTTGGTGAATTGTCCTGCCACTAATGCTGATAATGACTGACGTTGACTGGCAGAAGATGAACGCCCATAGCAGCACAAGCAGAAGCGATTTACATTTCATCTTAAGGCAATGAGGCACTCACATCCCCATTGATGGGTGTGCATGTTATCCTTGGATTCTTATTCGATATTCCCTATTTTAATTCTTC
>DAOVBK010000246.1 GCA_030670605.1 Candidatus Stahliibacteriota bacterium | reverse complement strand
ACTGTACAAGAAATTTGTGCAGTGGGACATGAATGAAGCGGTCGAGGAAATATCGAACACCAAAAGGAAGATCATTTTCATACGAGACGATGATTTCCTGTACAATATAGATTACGCTGTTGAACTGCTCGATCGGTGCTGGCCGCATAAAAGGATGTGGATGTTTGATACGGGTGGCTCTCTCTTTGAGCAGCACAGGTTATTTCCGTTCTTTCGCGATCGAGGCGTGAGAATAATATATCTCAAGGAGGATTGGCTTGGCACTCATCTCAGTCAGAAGATCAGAGACCCGAATTTCGTCAAAGAAAAGATACGGCACGTGCGCATGATACACAATTACAGAATTGCGTGTGGATGCAAGATACGGCTCGGCTTTCAAGACGAGGACTATACGTTTTACGAGGAGTTCCTTCATTTCCTCATGCAGATGAAGATCGATCTGATAAAACTGACTACCCAGACACCAATACCAGGGACCACCACCCATAGAAAGTATGAAAAGACACAACTGGTTGAACAGGATTTGACGCTCTATGATCAGTGGATGCCCGTGGTGCGCATCCCGAGCCTTACACCGCAGGCACTGTATTCATACATGGAGATGCTGCGAGATCGGTTCTATTCCTGGGATTCAATCCTTAAGCGCAACATACTTGTTACGCCAAAGCTCGGATTCTACAATACCGTCTTTTTTTATCTTATTCCCAACCTTTCGTATCGTAACAATTTCCTGGAAAAAGTAGGCTACCCGCCGTAGTCCTCGGGGTCAAATCTTCACTCTTCACTAAGCCGTTGAACTCCCTGCTGCGCCTTCAAATAGTCATCTTGGATACTTCGATCTTGACTCATCAGATTTTGAAGACGCTTGCGCAACATACTGACCCCTGTATAACTAATGCCACCGAGCATCTGCCCTATTTCACGCTGCGTCAATTGGCTGTATCGATAAAGCAACTCAGCCGCAATACCTCGCGCTACATCATTCGCGCGGCGCAAAGAGAACTGCTCTCTTGGTATGCCGGTTAAAACTGCAACGACACTCAATACATCTTTCGGATCAAGAGGTCGTTGCACCAGACTTCGATAGTTAGGTTGCTCGCACAAAGACCCCGGTCGCACGAATTCCCCTTTCATACGTGACACAAAATCATCATCGCCAAGAATTGCCTGGTATTTGACGTCCCTGAATACATCAACGAGGCCTTCCTTCAAACCATCCATAAGAAATTGTTTGTATACTCGACGCCCACCAATCATCCCCAATACCAGGTCGTAATCCACAAAATCAACAGCCTTTTGCTTATCCACATACCCTAACAGACTGCTCCATTGAAACGTACTGATATATTTCCATCGTTCTTTATAGTGCTTACTCTGAAACGTTTTTCCGCTTACCGGATTAAGGTGAACGTAGCGCGATAATTCCAGCAAATAGTTATCAGTATCGACGACGAGAGCTTTATAACGTCCCTGATATAGGTGACCACAGGTTTGATGACGATGATTGAACCACCCAGTATAGCAGATATTGAACCTACGCATAAATTCACTTAGATTGGCACGGAGTGTTCGTACCACGAGATGAAAATGATTAGCCCTCAAAACATAAACATAGAGAGTGACATGATATGTCTCCAATGAATCTCTCAGGAATGAAAGGAAGTGCGCGCGATCAGGACTATCTAGGAATATCTTATTACGTTGATTGCCGCGGCACATAAGATGATAAACGGCACCGGGAAACTGGATTCTCAGAGGACGAGCCATGATATATTATATTCAATCTTCCGTAGTTGTGAAGAGTGAAGATTTGACCCCATTAGCGGAGTTCTAGATATTTATGGATTTGGGGAATGATGCGGACATCAGGCAGTCGGGCTAGTGCCTGTTTTTGTATGTCCATGTACGGTGCTATCGGCTTCAGTATAACAGGCTGAATGATAAGCGGTATACGCTCGTTGACGCTTTTGATAATATCGCAGACTGATGCGATTTCCTGCAATGAGACATTGTGGCTTATGGCGATCTTGACGAACGTATCCTTCTGAGCTGCTATCTTCAGAAACTGCGCATGTGCGTCCCACGGTGTTTTTTCACCGGTCGCTGATTCAATCTTGAAATCAAGTGCCACGGTATCGATAAAACCGATGACCCGCTGCAATGCACCGGGCAACGTCCCATTCGTTTCAAGGTATACCTCTTTGCCCAGTGTTTTCAGCTCTTTGCAGATCCTTGCAAGAAAATCTGGTTGTAGCAGTGGTTCACCACCGGTTATGGAAACAGAGTGTTCTGTAATTTTCTGAGTTATGAATTCCGCATCAACCGGGTTATCAAACTGTTGGCCATGATACTCAAACGCACCTGTTTGTACACGTGCATCTGGTGTATCACAGTATTCACATGCACGGTTGCATCCAAGAAAGCGAACAAAGGTCTGCCTCTTCCCTATGTATATGCCTTCGCCTTGGATGGATGTAAAGAGCTCTTGTACGTATCCTTTCATTATGATGGTGCCCGGGTGTGCGTTGTGTGGGAACTGGACGCACACTGCCTTTTTACAGCACTATGCTACCCATCTCACCTTACATCGCGCGTGGTCGACCGTGTCGTGATCACGCGTGTATTGCTCCATGACCGTAAGCGCGAACTGATGAGGATCGATTCCGTAATCCTCGAGCCCTTTTGTTGTGACTGGCGTGTGCGCAGAAGAGATATTGATACCAAAATGAATGAGTGATGATACAGGGCTCACGGTCGCAACGGAAACAGACAGTTTCGCATCGTTGTCATAGAGGTCAGAGCCCTTTCTTGTCACAAAACTGGTACCGCGAGCACGGACCAGATGGTCTTGCACAATCGCAGCGAGCAGCAACTGCCGCAAGATGATTCTCTCAAGGTCTGTATTGAAATGCTCAACAAGAAAGTGAAGCATATCATCAGAATATATGATATTCTGTGCAATAACGTCCTCTACATCAACCATTGCTTCACGTTCAACATCACACGTTCCACAGAAGGCAATAATTGCATCGCCGCTCACGCCGAACTGCTCGTATATGTAGTGGCTCCTCAGTTGCCTGCCAGTGTAATCGATACGCTTATCAATAAACAGACTGTTCATTCTTCA
>DAOVBK010000018.1 GCA_030670605.1 Candidatus Stahliibacteriota bacterium | reverse complement strand
CACCTTTTTCGCACCTGACTTCTTTATTTCACTGATATTGTACTCAGCCAGTTTCTTAAAATTATTCAAATCGCCTGTCCAAAGAAGATCGTGTCCGCAGCAACGTTCCTGCGGCAAAACTGCTGGCGTGATATCAAGGTGATTGAGGATCTTAACACTAGCCTTTGCCGCTGCTGTCGTCTCTATGCCAATCTCGTTAAAAAGTGTATCGAAGTACGGTAGACAGCCAACAAAGTAAAGCACTTCATCCTTTTCCGTGATTTTGAGGTCGTTACTGACCCAGTCCATTCGTTTCTGCTGCAGAGCCGGTGCGGTCATCATCTTCATGAGTGATTGCGCAGCACCACCGTGCGAACAGAGTGCTTCTTCACCAAGTTTTTGTGCTTCGATCCGAATCGCCTGGGTCAACTCAATGTAGTCAATATCAACAGGACATTGTTCGTCACACAGTCGGCAGCTCAGGCATGTCCAGACATTCTTGTCCTTCAAGAACTCATCGCCTGAACGACGTAGTGCTTTGTGCACGAGAATCCGCGGTGAATAACCGCGATTGAAGCGCGATACTGGACAGATACCTGTGCATTTACCGCACTCAAGGCAGAGATATGCTCTGGATTTCTTAATTGCCTTTTTTAGATCCATGCTACTATAGGTTATCAGAGCAACAGGACATCAGGCAGAAAATGTGCTTTACCACATGATCTCCATTGTCCTGTTCTTCTGATTTCCTAGCATCCTTCATCCTGGTCTCCTGTTCTCCTGATGTTCTTCGCACTGATCTTCTGATCCTCTGATATCCTTTTTCGCTATCGGACTCGGGCCAACTTTCTGTATTGCTTCGACGAGTTCTTTTGCCACCCGGGCAAATTTCGGCGCCTCAGCAGCAGATATCCATTCGAGCCGTAACCGTTCAGGCTCGATGCCGAGTATATCAACGAGTTTTTCTGTGATCTTATGTATTTCTGCTGCGCGCTTCGCGCCAAAGAGGTAATGGCAATCCTCAAAATGACACGTTGCTACGAGCACACCGTCAGCGCCCAATTCAAATGCCTTTAAGACGAGCCCAGTCGTTACTCTTCCTCCGCACATGACGCGTACTATCCGGATATTTGCTGGATACTGCAAACGCGATATGCCTGCCGCATCAGCAGCAGGATATGAACACCAATTGCAGCAGAAGGCGACGATTTTGGGAACATAATGAGTCTTATCGTCTGATTGTCCCATAGTTTTATTGTCACATTGATGATTTATTCTTTCGTCTGATGACCTCATTGTCTTTTCGTCCGATAGTCCCATTGTTTTATCGTCTCTTTGGTGTTGATTTTCTAAGATACGTGATGAACCCGGTAATCAATTTTCCAGTAACACATGCTTGACCGTAGATGAAAGAGAATTCGTCTTCGTTGATGTAGCCATCATCAATAGCTGCATATAAATGATTCCTTACTTCACCGCATGACCTTCTCGCATAATTGAGGAAATTCGCGAATTCTTTATCCGTGTTTGATTCAAAGCCTTCAGCGATGTTCGCCATAACCGACAGAGCAGCGCTTCTTATTTGACCAGAGAAAACAATATCTCTTCTGATCTGAGACTTGCGCGTTATTTCACTAACCATTTTTCTCAGTTTACGTGCTGCTTGCCAGCACTTTAGATCCTCAAACTTCTTTATTTTCATATCTCCTCCCCTCCGATGGATTAGTCTTATTGTCCTATCGTCTTATCGTCCGGTCGTCTGACTATAAGGCTATCCGACAATCAGACCATTAGACTAATCAAACAAGACCATCCGACTATACGACTAATCATACGCCCGACTATCCGACCATGGGACGATCCGACTATCGGACTAATCAAAGAGCGCCTCCAGTTCTGCTTCGATCTGACCACGCTGGAAGTGTCTGATGTCAATTGCACCGGTCGGACAAACGGCACAGCAACTACCGCACCCTTTGCAGAGTGCCTCATTGACACGCGCGACCCATATTCCTTTCGTCTTTTCAATGAGCTCGATCGCTTTGAATTCACAAATCTCAGCACAATGTCCACAACCACGACACAGGACATCATCAACCGATGAGACAACAGGTTCAAGACGTATCAATCCTCTACTCAGTAATGCCAACGCCCTGCTCGTGACCGCAGATGCCTGGGCTATTGAGTCGGCGATATCTTGAGGGAACTGACAGCAGCCGCAAAGATACACGCCGTCAACTGACGTCTCCACGGGCCCGAATTTAGGATGACGTTCTAAGAAAAACTTATCAGGTCCCCTGGAGACTCTTAGCATTTCGCTCAGACGCTGTGCCTCTTCTGTCTTTGGAATCATACCCAAGGAAAGAATAACCATGTCGACCGGCACAACGACATCGGTATCCAGGTCTTTTGAATACACTTCGATCTGTTCAACCTTGTCCGTACCGATCAACTCTGGATATCCATCATCAGAATATGGCAAGAACAACACGCCGAGCTCACGCGCCTTTCGGTACATCATCTCCGCACCCTTTGAATAGACACGGATACCGCGATGGAATATCGTGACATCGATACCCTTTTCTCTCAGCTTGATCGCCTGTTTGATTGCTGCCTGGCAGCAGTACCGTGAACATCCGGGATTACCCTCAGGACCGCGTGAACCGACACATTGAATAAATGCTACACTCTTCACATCTAGGAGTTTGTTCTGCCCTACCAATTCTTCCAGTTCCATGTTCGTTTTGACATTGGCAAATTTCTTGTAGCCATGTCTTTCAACAGGCGGGAACAGGTCTGACCCAATTGCCAGGACGATTGCGCCAACTTTGAGTTTTTCTGTTTCTTTTTTCTCTTTTGATTGCAACGTTACGTCAAAGTTGCCGACAAAACCATCGATGTTCTCAATTGCCGAACTGGTATGAACATTGACACTGAATTTCTTCAGCTCGTCGAGCTTTCTCTCGATAAGTTCTTTTCCGGATTCGTCCTGCGGATAGAGCGATGCAAGATTGCGAACGCGACCGCCGAGCTGCGCTTCTTTTTCTACGAGATGAACCGTGAATCCGCGGCTCGCAAAATCAATGGCGGTCTGCATGCCAGCAATACCGCCACCAATAGCAAGAATATCCTGATTGACCTCGAGTTCTCGTTTATCAAGCGGCTTGAGGAGGCGTACCCGCGCGACCGCCATTCTGATCAAGTCCTTTGCTTTGTCTGTAGCAGCTTCTGGTTCTTTCTGATGCACCCACGAACACTGGTCTCTAATATTGACCATCTCAAACAGATACGGATTGAGTCCGACCTTGGCGAGTGTTTCCTGGAATATCGGTTCATGCGTTTTCGGCGTACACGAGGCAATGACCACGCGGTTAAGGTTATGCTCTTGAACCCGTTCCTGTATCTGCCGCTGCGTCGATTCGGCACATGCGAACAAAACATCCTCGGCAAAGACCACATTCTGCATGGTTTTCGCGTATTCAGCCAGCGATTCACAGGGTAGCAAACCAGCAATATTGAGACCACAATGACAGACAAACACACCAACCCGTGGTTCTCCGGAAACATCGCGCGGCGTGACCTCGCTCTTCACTTCTGGTACTCGTTCATCAACGAACAATGCTGCCTTTGCCGCAGCACCTGATGCCTCGGCTATACTGTCGGTAATATCCTTGGGACCTGTTGCGCAACCACACAGAAAGACACCATCGCGTGACGATTCCAGTGGATACCCGCATGCATCTTTTTGTTTGAAGAAACCATCCATTTCTGTTTCTATTCCCACGATCGTCGCAAGGTCATTCGCACCTTCTGCAGGTATAATTGCTGAAGATAACACCACCATATCCACCTGCATATGCTCAATCTTACCGGTTTCTTGATTCTCATGAGCAAGAATCAAGTTACCCGTTTTCGGATCCTCCACGACCTTGGACGGTTTGCCCTTAACGTATTTGACACCCTCTTCGAGTGAACGATTGTAGAGTTCTTCAAAACCTTTGCCAAAGGCACGGATATCGATGTAAAATATGTAGACTTCAGCGTCAGGGAAAAATTCTTTAACGATAAGACTATCCTTTATTGCATTCATGCAACAAATCCTGCTGCAATAGGGAATGTCCCGAGCCATGTTCCGCGAGCCGACGCAGTTAATAAACGCAACCCTCTTAGGCGGCTTGTTATCGGTCAAGCGCACGAGCTCGCCTTTTGTTGGACCTCCTGCAGAAAGAAGCCGCTCCAATTCAAAACTGGTGACAACATTCATGAATCTGCGATAGCCAAATTCACTTGCCTCGGTCGGATCGTAATAATCAATACCACTGGCAACAATAACAGCGCCGACATTGAGTTCGCTAATCGTGTCTTTCATCGAAAAATCAATCGCCTTGGGCTGACATGCTTTCTCGCACTCGCGGCAATCACTGCAAATAGCACAGTTAAGACACCGCTCGGATTCACGCTTTGCCTGCTCTTCATTGTATCCTATTTCGACTTCTGCATTGCCTTTTCGTTTTTCCGTATTGAGTTTTGGTATGTCTGTTCTCGGCGCTTTCGGCTCTCGTGCCAGTTCATCGGGCTCAGGGCGTACCTTTTTCCATTCAATACGCTCAATCTCAACACCTCGAATTGCTGCATCAATTGTCTCGGCTGCTTTCTTGCCGGCTGCGACCGCTTCAATGACCGTTGACGGACCTGAACATACATCACCACCTGCATAGATGCCTTTAACTGTTGTTTCAAGTGTATCGGGGTCAGTAACGAGTGTACCCCATTTTGTTCTCTCATACTCCTCACCGAGCCAGTCAATAGCTGGTTTTTGAGAAATCGCGACAATAACGTTGTCCACTGGTATCGTGAATTCACTTCCTTCAATCGGTATAGGACGCCTCCGGCCTGACGCATCTGGATCACCGAGTTTCATGCGCACGCATTCTATGCCTGACACGTTTGTGTCACCGATAATCATTTTCGGCGCAACAAGAAATTCTATCTTCACGCCCTCTTCTTCTGCAGCGCTGACCTCCCACGAATTCGCCGGCATCTCCCTACGCGAACGGCGATACAGAATGGTGACGTCGCTGCCGAGCCGCTGTGCTGTACGGGCAGCATCAATCGCAGCATTGCCGCCCCCAATGACGACGACCTTCTTCCCCAGTGAAACCGTTCCTCCGAGGTTCACCGTCTTGAGGAAACTCACACAGGGAAGGACACCATCAAGATTTTCTCCTTCAACATTCAATTTTATCTCATCATGGGCACCGGTTGCAATGAAGACGGCACGGTGATTTTTTCTTACATCATCCAAACTAATCGTTTCACCGATCTTTGTCTTTGTTTTGATCTCAACACCGAATGACTTAATATACTCAATGTCAGCATCCAAGGACTTTCGTGGCAATCTGAACTGTGGTATGCCCCACGAAAGCAGTCCACCGACAGTCTCTTCAGCTTCAAAGACGGTGACCTGATAGTTTGCTTTAGCCAAGAAATAGGCGCATGATAAACCACCAGGACCTCCGCCAATAACGGCAATCTTTTCGCCGCTCGGTTTTTTCTGTTCTAAAGGATACGAACCGAAATCTGCACAAAATCTCTTGAGAGACGCTATCGCAACTGGTTCATCGACATCACTGCGTGCGCAATCTGATTCACACGGGTGATTGCAGACACGACCACACACACTCGCAAATGGATTTGCCGAGCGTTCTAATTCAAGCGCCTCTTTGTACTTTCCGACGCGGATTAACGCGATGTATCCCTGGGCATTAACACCAGCTGGACAGGCAACACGGCATGGTGGATGTCCAATTCGTGAAATCGAAAACGTACTCGGTACTGCCTGTGGAAAGAGCTTATAAATCGCTTTGCGTTTACTGAGACCGAGCTCGAATTCATTGTCTGTGTCGACCGGGCACACTGCCGTGCAATCATCGCACGCAGTGCACTTATCCATATCGACATAACGAGCGTGCTGTAGTACTTTGACCTTGAAGTTACCAGGCTCTCCGGTCAATTCTTTAACTTCACTCAGGGTCAGGAGTGTAATGTTGGGATGTCTACCGACATCCATCATCCGTGGACCCAGAATTCATATCGCGCAGTCCATCGATGGAAAACACTTGTCTAATTGCGCCATTCTACCGCCAATGCCCGGACTTCTCTCGACCAGGTAAACCCGTATCCCTACGTTCGCAAGGTCGAGTGCAGCCTGCATGCCGGCAATGCCACCACCGATGACAAGAACACCTTTTTCCAAAAGACCCCCTTATTTAGTCATATAGTTGGATAGTTGTATTGTTGGATCGTTAAACCATACAACCATCCAGCTATCCAACCATGTAGCCATCCAACTATTCAACCAGACGGTGCGTGCCCTTTTCACGGACCGTCACGCCGTGATCGAAAAAATAATCCAGAATGTCTCGTGCAGTATTACGCGAGACACCGAGGACTTCCTTGTATTCAATCGCACGGATTGTCTGTTTTGCCTTCAAGTGTTCCAATAATTTCTTTTTTGCCTGTTCCAAAACGTGCTTATGAAGATACGTTCCATCTGTTATTTCAGTCAAAAGATTATTCTTGTAGAGATAGTCAAAAACGTTCTTTATTCTTCCCTTGGATATTTTTGGAAAGGCGTCTGTAATATCTATGAATCGAAATGGCCTGAAACCAAAGTTGATAACATACTGCTCAATCGCATCTGAAATTTTTTGGGCATCGGCTGAAAGTTTCGGCTCGACCCCAGTCTTCTTCACACCATCTGCTCTCACCTCAACCGCACCTTCTTGACTGAGTTTTTCGAGTATCGTCTCGAGAAGTGCTGGTCGGGATATTCGAACCGCTTTTGCCAGCTCACTTTTGCTCATTACAACCTTCAGGGGATATTTCTTGATGTACTGTTCGACTGCCCCGAGACAGCGCTGTTTCAAATCAGCGAGTGTTTTCGCATGTACGATTGTATTATCTCTGATCTTCAGAACAATTCCTTCATCAAGAAGTCTTTTCGTGTCAGCCGCAACCGTATCGAACGGCAGATTTGTCACTCTCATTAATCCCTTCTCATCAGTAATGGGATGTGCCGCATGAAGGACGACTGTCTCAACGAGGTCGCGGTCGTGCGTGTCTTCGATCGCACGCAGATACTCAGCCCGTTCACGTCTCACAAGACGGCGTGTCTGAGAAGCATATGGTTCGAGGAAACGACCTCCACCAATGACCCTCATTGGTGAATACGATCGGACAACATATCGCTCCTTACGCTCGGCTACGACCGGCTTCTCGAGTTTGAACCGTACATATCCGTGTTCCCCGGGTTTAATGTCTTGTTTGTCAAGCGTAATAACACGCGCCATCACCTCAGATGTTCCTTTGTGCAAACGTATCCTTTGATTGTTCGTCAGTGTTCGTGCTGCATTGGCAAGAAGCGCAAGCTTTGCATCGATGACCTGCGTTGGTTTGAGATAGTCAGGTATGCTCAATTCATAGCCCCTGGACATATCAGACAGATCTACGTTGGCAAGGTTGAATGCAGTACGCTGCCCGGCAAAGACTTCGGTAACAGATTGATTGTGGACTTGTAGATTGCGAATCCGTGCCCTTTTTCCGAGCGGAAGAACTTCAACCGGGTCTGTTTTCTTCTGTGTACCGGAAACAACAGTCCCGGCAACCACAGCGCCAAATCCTTTCATACTAAATATCCGGTCAATCGGACACCGGAAAATACCATCATGTGGCAAAGGCTTCATTCCCAGACACTGTTCGGTAATCGTTTTTTTCAATACATCGATTCCCTCGCCCGTCACTGTTGATACACGATAGACTGGCGCTCCTTCCAGAAAAGAACCTTTCACCAGTGACTTGATATCGTCTTCGACAAGCGCGACATACTCTTTATCGACCTTATCCGTTTTGGTAATGACGATAATGCCTTGTTCAATGTCGAGCAGTTTCAAGACATCAAAATGTTCAACGGTCTGGGGCATGACACCTTCATCGGCAGCCACGACAAAAAGCACCATACGCACACTGTTCGCACCGGCAATCATTGTCTTAATGAACCGCTCATGCCCGGGAACATCAATGATCGCTGCCTCATCCTCATCGCTGATTGGAAAAAATACAAAACCAAGATCAATCGTCATCTCACGATTCTTCTCTTCAGGCAGACGGTCAGGATCCACGCCGGTCAGTGCTTTTGCCAGCGCACTCTTGCCATGATCTACATGCCCCGCTGTTCCGATGATGATTCTTTGCACTATTCTCCGTGTCTCCTTTTCACCAAGTCTCCTGGTCTCCCCGTCTCCTTGTCACCTGGTCATTCCTTTTTTTTCTGCTTTGCCTTCTTTTCTTCCTCTTTCTTCCTTTCTTCATTAAGTACGTTTATCGTGTGCTCGATTTCTTCTTTGGTCACCTTTGTGCGCATTTCCTCGAGTTCCTTCATTACTCTGCTGAACTTGACTGCTTCAGATGCGGCAATCCACTCGAGCTGCAGGCGCTCCGGACGAATACCAATCTTTTCGAGTTTATCCCACAGTTTCTCAACACGCTTTTGCGTGTATCGATTCGCGTCAATGTAGTGACAGTCGGCAAAGTGGCAACCAGATACAAGGACGATCGGTGCGCCACGCCTGAAGGATTCGAGCACAAACTCATCAGCGACTCTGCCCGAACACATGGTCCGTATGAGACGAGCGGTATGTGGCATTTGCAGTCGTGAAGAACCGGCAAAATCAGCACCGGCATACGAACACCAGTTGCACGCAAAGACAACGATTTTTTCCTCAGGCTTGTCTTCGAGTATGCTTCTGACCATTGCCAGTATCTGAGCATCGGAAAAATGACGCATGGTTATGGCGCCAAACGGACATTCAGCGCCACATGTGCCGCACCCGTGACATGCTGCTACGATCACTTCAGGTGGCTTTTTCGATTTCGGCACAAATGTGATCGCTTTGTATGGACATACCTTGGCGCAAATACCGCAGTACTTGCATAACGTGTCATCGATAACTGGATTGAGCGCTTCGATTGTGACCTTGCCTTCGGAGAAAAGTATCTGGGCGTGCGATGCTGCTGCGCCTGACTGCAAGACACTATCCTTTACATCCTTCGGGCACTCAGAACAGCCGGCAAAGAATATACCTGCACTTGGCGCATCGGCCGGCTTCAACTTGGGATGTGCCTCCATGAAGAAACCATCTGCAGTCGTCGAAAGGGTAAGCAGTCTCTGGACAATCCCTGCGTCATCCCGAGGTATCACACCAAGGGCGAGGACAACCATGTCCACCTCATGCTCTTCTATCTGTCCGGTTGTCGTGTCCTCGACGTACAGAATTAAATTCTTGGTTTCCGGGTGTTCAGCAATCTGACCGGGGATTCCTCGGATATACCGGGTTCCTGTTTCTTTGCTGCGTCTGTACAAATCCTCAAATCCCTTACCGAATGCACGGATATCAATGTAGAAAACTTTCTTTTCAATTGTTGGATCATACTCTTCGAGAAGCAGTGTTTCCTTTATTGTGTTCATGCAACATATATTACTACAATATGGATTGCCACGCTTGAGGGATCGAGAACCAACACATTGAATAAACGCGACTGATTTCGGTTTCTTTTTGTCAGATGGCCTGACCAACTCACCTGCGACCGGGCCGGTCGGTCCCATCAGGCGCTCAAATTCAATATTGGTCACGACATTGTCAAACTTGGTATAGCCGTACTCATCGAGTTCAGTTGGGTCGTAGAAATCCATACCTGTCGCAACAATAATAGCGCCGACGTCCAGTTCTATGATCTCATCCTGCATGTCATAGTCAATCGCGCCTGGTTCACACACATCAGCGCACTTACCGCAGGCGATCGGATTGTTGCCAAGACAATCTTCCATATTGATGAGATATGCAGATGGAACTGCTTGCGGGAAGGGCATGTGAATTGCCTTTCGTACGGAAAATCCGGTTTGGAATCCATCGGGAACGACAACCGGACACACTTCTACACACGTGGGACACGTCTTGCACACACCTTCATCAACATAGCGCGCCTTCTTTCGAACCCTGACGTGGAAGTTGCCGACGAAGCCTGTTACCTCTTCGATCTCAGACAGTGTGAGGAGCTGTATGTTGGGATGCCTACCGGCATCCATCATCCTGGGACCCAGGACTCATATCGCTCAGTCCATACTCGGATATATCTTATCGAGCTGGGCTGCGACACCTCCTATGGATGGCGACTTCTCGACCAAGTATACCTGATTACCAGCATTTGCCACATCAAGCGCAGCATGTATGCCCGCGACACCACCACCGATGACGAGTGCTCTCTTCGTAACGGGAAATTCCAATTCAGTCTGCGGTTCCAGATGACGAGCCCGTGCGACTGCAGCCTTGATAATATCCTTTGCCTTTTCCGTGGCACTCTCTTTATCATGGAGATGCATCCACGAACAATGTTCTCTGATATTCGCCATTTCCAGGAGATAGGCGTTCACATCTGCTGCTTCGAGACATCGACGGAATGTTTCCTCGTGCATTCGCGGAGAACAGGCAGCAATGACGACCCGGTTGAGCTTGTGTTCGACAATATTCTTCTTGACTTCTTCTTGGCCAGGATCTGAACAGGTATACGTGTTCTTTACCGTAAAAACAACATCCGGCAAATCCTTCGCGAATTCCGCAAGCGCATCACAATTCACTGAACCTGCGATATTGGAACCACATTCGCAAACAAAGACGCCAATCCTCAACTCATCTTCCATCTGAATACCTCCTCGATGCTGGGATCATACAAGCAATCCCTTCTAAATCACGCGTGAGCCTTTGAATGCTCACACAAATCCCATTACTGTTCAACATATATGCTCTTTTCCTTTTTCTCAATCACACTGCCAATAATATGAGCAGTTGTTACACCATTGTCAGTCATTTTCTGTATTATGTCTGCACTATTTTGTTTCGAAGCCGCAATTAAAAGACCACCAGATGTCTGCGCATCACAGAGAAGCATTTTTCGCTCAGTCGGCAGCCCTGTGCTAAAGGTCACGTGCGACTCAACATACGCGAAATTTCCTCTTGTGCCGCCAGGATACTGCTCTTTGCGTGCGTATTCCAGCGCTTCCGCGAAAATCGGTACGGCATCAGCCTTAATAATAAAACTAACATCGCTTGCCTGCGTCATTTCCAGGGCATGACCGAGCAACCCAAAACCAGTGACATCCGTCGCGCAGCAAACACTGCCTGCGAGCATAGCATCACAGGCAACAGCGTTGAGTTGTCTCATCGAATCGTTAATCTTCTCAATAGCACGCGAAGATGCAATACCAGACATGAGGGCAGTCGAAATAACGCCCGTTCCGAGTGGTTTTGTCAGTATGAGTTCATCACCGGGCTTGGCGTTATCAATGGTAACAATGCGATCCGGTGCGATAAGACCGGTGACCGCTAACCCGCACTTCACCTCGACATCTTTGATTGTATGGCCACCAATGATGAAAGCACCAGCCTCATGTACCTTTGCGGCAACACCTGCAAGTATCGTGCCGACTACTTTGTTCTCGAGCTCATCAGGATTGTAGCACAAAACACTCAAGGCAGTTATCGGCTGCGCGCCCATCGCATACAGATCACTCAATGCATTTGCCGCGGCAATCTCACCAAAGACATACGGATCATCAGCAATCGGGGTGAGAACATCCACACTCTGAACAAGTGCCGTTTTGTCGTCGATCTTAAATACCCCGGCATCGTCCATCTTCTCATCACCGACGAGAATCCGTGGGTCTTTCATTATCGGCAGCTGATGCAAAACCTGCATCAGGTCAGACTGACACACCTTTGCCGCTCAACCAGCTGCCTTTGAGTATGTAGTAAGTCTGATATTATTCATTTTCTTAAAAAAGCCTTACCCCTCACGCACACGCGTGAACGCTTTGCCATAAGTAGAAATGTTATAGAGTACGTGTTGTTATCTGGAACGGTCAGTGTCTGTACGTTCGGCAGGCCCTCCGTCCACCTGCGTGCGGTATTCATATTGTGTTTCCTCGAACGGAATAGTGCCTGTATGAACATAGCATTTAGGCTTTCTCCACAAGTTTCTTGCCGAACTCATAGCCCTTTTCAAATGCCTGTAAATTCAAATCGACTGCTTTCTCTGGTACCGTGCTCGGAATGGTCTTTTTCATTGCATCGTGGCTAACCACATCAGTCACCGCCGTGAAGAATCCGAGCATGACCACATTGGCAACGATTTTTCTTCCGAGCTGCTCAGCAAACCGCGTTGCCGGAATAGCGAACACCTTGATCTGACCACGTGGTGGCTTGGGCTTGACCAAATCTTCATCCATCAGCAGTACGCCGTTCTCACTGAGTTCTGACTCGAATTTCTCATAGCCCTCCTGTGACATGGCGACGAGAATGTCAGCTGTGGTGATATAGGGATACAACACTTTACTCTCTGCAACGACAAGCTGTGAACTGCACGCACCGCCGCGCGCTTCAGGACCAAACGACTGACTCATCGTGCCGAATCTGTTATCATGGATGGAAACCGCCTTGCCCACAATAATCCCTGATCGGATGATACCCTGGCCACCGTATCCAGCAAATCTGATCTCAGGCATGTTTGCCTCCTGATTCTTC
>DAOVBK010000026.1 GCA_030670605.1 Candidatus Stahliibacteriota bacterium | reverse complement strand
ATTCCCAAACTCGTTGCACTCATAGCAGATGGTGCTGACGTGGCGACTGGCTGGAAACAAGGCAAGTATGAAAAGAAATTCGTCTCGACGGTATACAACTACTGCGCTCGGCACCTCTTCAAGCTCAATATACATGATATGAACGCGATGAAGGCGTTCAAGAAAGAGGTCATTACGGCGATTCCGCTTCGTAAAGATTGGCACAGGTACATCGTTCCGCTCGCGCAGGAAGCAGGCTTCAGAATTGCTGAAGCAAAGATTTCCCTGAAAGAACGGAAGTACGGAACTCCGAAGTACCAGTACAAATCAAGAATACTCATTGGTTTGTTTGACCTTCTCGCTGTGAAATTCCAACTGACGTTCATGCAAAAGCCCCTGCTTTACTTCGGGACGATCGGTCTCTTTTCTATCACTATTGGTTTTCTCGTTGGCATTGCGGCAATCATCTTGAGGATATTCGGGATTGGTTTGAGACCGTTACTCTATCTTGTCATTCTCTTGGTTATCTCTGGTATTCTTTTCTTTTCACTTGCTTTGATTGGTGAGTCCATTCGGGCAGTTCTTGATCGCCTTGAAAAAAAACAACCTTAAAGTACTCACAACCCTATTACGTATTGTCATTGGCATTGCCCTGATACTTTATCTTTTTTGGCGTTTTGATTCTAACAAGATACTGGGACACGTCAGGAACATCGACATCACATATCTACTGTATGCACTCGTTATTTATCTTTTATTTGTCATTATTTCAGCATGGCGGTGGCAGGTTCTCCTCGATTTCAAGAAATTCGGACTTCCCTTTTGGAGGACACTCGTGATATACTTCATTGCTCTTTTTGCGAACAACTTTTTACCAACGACAGTCGGCGGTGATGTCATGAGAGTACTCTATGCAAAGCGCGAAAGGAAAACCGATGCACTCGCGACAGTACTCGTCGATAGGATTCTCGGTTTTGTCGGCTTGTTTGTGTTTGCCCTTTTTGCTGTTTTGTACCTTTTGATCGAGAAGAACCAGACAGAGTTCTTGCCTTTTATGGTTATTGGACTCGCTGTAATTGTTTTCATAACATACATATTTTTTTCAGAGCGCATCTACGCTCTCTTTTCTCCAGTTGTGCAGCGAATCCAGTTCTTCCGGTTGGGCGAGCGCCTGAACCGGCTTCACGAGGCTGCCACTGAGTTTGGGGGAGCGTGGCGTACGATCACTGTTTGTGTCGTACAATCTGTTATCATCCAGACCCTGCTCGCTCTAGGACCATTTTTCGTTTTGCGCGGCATGGGAAACGTCGACGTTGGTTTGCTTCCTTTTTTCATCTATGTGCCGATTATTAACGTACTCTCGATGATACCCATATCGTTCAATGCCACGGGCGTGCGTGAATATTTCTATGTCGTGCTATTCTCGCGTGCCGGTCTTGCCGGTGACACGTCGTTAGCCGTTTCGCTTGTGTCGTTCATACTGGTTGTATTTTTGTCACTATTTGGTGGGCTTGCCTTTATTCTCCATAAGCGGAAATAGCATGTCGTGTGATGTTTGTTTAGTTTTATTCAAGGAGGTAATTGCATGAAAGTCTGTATGATTGGGACGGGCTATGTTGGTCTTGTCTCAGGAACGTGTTTCGCCGAAATCGGGCATGATGTCATCTGTGTTGACAATGATACTGTAAAAATCGACACGCTCAAAAAGGGAGGAGTGCCTATATATGAACCTGGATTAGAGGAGTTAATCGCTCGAAATGTGAAAGCTGGCAAGATTTCCTTCACGACATCAATACGAGAAGGCGTGGAGAAATCGCTCTTTCTTTTTATCGCGGTTGGCACACCGCCAAAAGAAGATGGCGAGCCTGACCTGTCGAGCATTGAAAAGGTTGCCGAGGAAATTGGTTCAGCAATGAATGAATACAAGATCATCATTGAGAAAAGTACGGTTCCTGTACAAACGAGCAAGTGGGTGCGAACGGTGATTGAACGGTTCAGCAAGAAGGTGAAGGATTTTGATGTCGCATCGAATCCCGAATTCTTGAGAGAAGGCTCAGCAATCGGTGATTTCCTCCATCCTGACCGTGTTGTGTTGGGAGTTGAAACGAAGCGTGCCGAAGAAAAGCTCCTAGAGCTTTACAAACCAATCGATGCACCAAAGATCGTGACCGATATCGCCAGTGCAGAGCTCATAAAGCATGCCTCAAACTCGTTGCTCTCAACAAAGATATCGTTTATCAATGCGATTTCCATTATTTGTGACACAACAGACGCTGATGTCCTCAAGGTTGCCGAAGGTGTTGGACTCGATAAGCGAATCGGTAGGGATTTTCTGAATGCCGGTGTTGGTTTTGGTGGATTCTGTTTTCCAAAGGATATCAAGGCATTTATCAGCATCTCTGAACGGCTGGGGTACGATTTCCGTCTCTTGAGAGAAGTCGAGCGGATCAACGAAGAGCAGATGCTCCGTGCGGTCGATAAGCTGGAAAAAATGTTGTGGAACTTGCGGGATAAGAAAATAGGTATACTCGGTCTTGCATTCAAACCGAATACGGATGATATGCGTTTTGCACCTTCGATAACGATCATAGGCGAATTGCAAAAACGAGGCGCCTCGGTGAAGGCGTATGATCCTGTTTCCATGGAACGGGCAAAGAAAATAATGCCGGACATCGAGTACTGCACGAATGCGTATGACGTTGCTAAGGATGTTGATGGGATTGCGCTCGTCACTGAGTGGGAGGAATTTCGTAAGCTCGATCTAGGAAAAATTAAATCACTTATGCACCAGCCAGTATTCCTCGATGGCCGTAATATTTATGAACCACACAAGATGAAGGAGATTGGTTTTATCTATGCGGGGATAGGAAGATGAGAATCGTTATCACTGGTGGCGCAGGATTCATCGGTTCACACCTTGTTGATCACTACATTGTACAGGGAGTTGATGTGGTGGTCATTGATAATCTTATTACTGGAAGAGAAGAGAATATCAGCAAGCATCAGGATAACCGCCGGTTTACGTTCATGAACGAGGATGTGTGTAATGTAGAGACAATTGATGGAACAATTGATGCGATACTGCACTTTGCCTGTCCAGCAAGCCCGTTTGACTATCTGAAGTACCCGATTGAAACATTACAGGTGATGTCGGTCGGCACACACCGTATGCTTGACATCGCACGATCAAAAAATGCCAAGTTTTTCCTTGCTTCGACGAGCGAAGTGTATGGTGATCCTGATGTTCATCCTCAGCAAGAAGAGTATTTTGGCAATGTCAATGTGCTCAGTCCGCGAGCTGTGTATGATGAGGGCAAACGATTTGCCGAGACTGTCACAGTAGCTTACCATCGGAAGTACGATACGAACATCGGAATAATCAGGATATTCAACACGTACGGCGAGCGAATGCGTCCTGCTGATGGGAGGGTCATACCTACATTCATATCTGAGGCATTGGCGAATAGGCCCTTGCCGATTTTTGGTGACGGTTCACAGACGCGGAGCTTTTGCTACATCGAAGATATGGTGCAGGGAATTGCGAAAGCAGTAGAGATTGATTATCCCCTGCCGGTGAATTTAGGGAATCCGGCGGAACATACGGTTCTTCAAGTCGCTGATCTCATAAGACGGCTGTGCAAGAGCACGAGTGACCTGCACTACATGCCCCTGCCGGACAGCGACCCCAAGAAAAGAAAACCTGATATTACGCGTGCGCAGAACGTGTTAAAGTGGCAGCCCTCTATTAGCCTTGAACAGGGTTTAGTCAAGGTAATTACCTGGTTCAAAGAGAGGAGGAAAGATGATTGAGTGGTTGAATCTTCATGGTGGCAGAATAATTCTCGTCATTGTCATCGCCGCCATCGTGTACTACATCTTGCAGAGATTGATCCCGCGTTTTATTGGGAGAACAGTGATGCTGAAAATGGGAGGTAAACCAGAAGTAGAAGTCAAGAAACGGAGCAAGACCATAAGCAGTGTGATACGAGGTACACTCGGGTTTGCTATCGGCGCGATCGTTCTCTTTACGATACTGGCAGAAGTTGGTGTAAATATAGGTCCTGCGCTCGCGGGTCTGGGAATTTTAGGCTTGGCCGTGAGCTTTGGTGCACAGAGTCTTATTAAGGACCTCATTAATGGGCTTTTTATCCTGGTCGAGAACCAGTATGGTGTCGGTGATGTTGTGAAGGTCGGGAGTATCGCCGGACTCGTTGAGGAAGTGAACCTCCGTAGGACTGTGCTGAGGGACCTGGATGGCGTTGTCCACTTTATTCCTAACAGTGAAATCGCCATCGCGAGCAATTTCACTAAAGAGTTCTCACGGGTGAACATGAACATATCGGTCGGTTACGGTGAGGACCTCGATCGCGTCATAGATGTGATCAATCGTGTATGTACAGCGATGGCAGCCGAGAAAGAATGGAAAGAGAAGATCATCAAAACGCCGCAGGTGTTGCGTGTCGATAAACTCAGTGATTCTGGAATCGAGATCAAAATACTCGGTGATACCCTGCCGGTTGCTCAGTGGGACGTCATGGGTGAATTGCGAAAGCGCATTAAGCAGGAGTTTGACAAAGAGCATATAGAAATCCCTTGGCCACATATGAAAGTGTACTTTGGTGATGAAACGATTTCCGCTAAACCACAGAATCCTTAACAGAAATAGAATCGATACTATAATGTAGTAGGACGAACGAGGAACGCAATGAGAAGGTTTGTTACGTTCACCGCCATTATTCTGTTCTTCATGATCAGTTGTGCATCAGAAGAAGAGGGATTTGTTAGTGAACAAGGTGGCACGTTGACTGTGGGCACAACCGAGATTAGCACGGTGCTATCCCCGCTTGAGCCATCGGCTTTTGGTTCAAATGATGTTCTCGACCTTCTCTTTATGAGCCTGCACCGTTATGATCTTGAAACAGATAAGATGAAGCCAGAATTGGCAGCATCATGGGAGTTCTCTGAAGACCTAACTTCGATCACATACTATCTTCGTGACGATGTAACGTGGTGGGACGGTACACCAGTTACCGCAGAGGATGTTTACTACACCTACACCATGATGATTGCTCCTGAAACACAGTATCCTAACATCGCACGGCTCAGGTTCATTGATACTGTTGAGGTGCTGGGAACACATACGATACGATTTTCGTTCAGCAGGGTGTATGCTGATTTGCTGACCGACTCTGACATTATGCCCGTACCACAACACATTCATAAACAATCAGCCGGGACATTCGGACAAAACCCTGTTGGCAATGGACCATACAAGATAGAAGAGTGGGTGCCTGGTTCCAGGCTCGTCATGGGTGTGAATGAGGCGTACTACCGCGGAAGACCACCGTTTGATAAAATCGAAATTCGATACTACTTCGATGCAACAGCAATGTTGAATGATTTCACACAAGGACAACTCGATATCATTCTCAACATAACCCCAGCAGCTGCGCAACGACTGTCAGGAGACGAAAATATCGTACTCGATCGGCGACCTGGCAACACCTTTACGTATGTTGGTTGGAATCTGAAACACGCACACCTCGTGGATGCAGAGATCCGGCGCGCTCTTAGCCTGGCGATCAACACTCGCGGTCTGTTGGACAGTATTTTCGGTGGTATGGGTACGATCTCTAATGGACCACTGCCACCGTCTTCATGGGGTTACAGTAATGATGTCATTCCCCTCGGCCATGACCTGGCAGGCGCACGCGAGATACTCCAGAGCAAGGGATTCGTAGACCGTAATCGAAATGGGATACTTGACAAAAATGGCCAGGATCTTGTGCTCAACATCATCACAAATAGCGAGAGTTCGGATAGAGTTGCACTTCTTAATGCGATTACTCGTGACCTGGAAGAACTCGGCGTCCAAGTCAGAGCACGGACACTCCGCACAGATAAATTCATCCGGGCGATCATAAATAGAGATTTTGATGGTTTTGTCATGGGGTGGTCTGTTGGAGAAAAAATCGACCCCACTGTGTACTGGTATTCAGACGAAACAAGAGGGATATACAATTTTATTTCATACAAAAACGAGACAGTTGATTCACTGATTGATCAGGGCGTCGCCATGCTCAACCGTAAGAAAGCAAAAGGCATATGGCATGTGTTCCAAAAGATTGTATATGAAGACCTACCGTATACATTTCTCGTTGTACCGGATGCGATTTCTGCTTCGCACAAACGCGTAAAAGGAATTGAACGAGGGCTTGAACTTGGTAGTGCATATGCGTACTGGATCCCTAGAAGCGAGCGCGAAGCGGTTGCCGTTGTTCCTCCACCGGTTGTTGAGGAGATTGTCACGACCCCGGCATCAACACCGAGTGAAGAACCAGAACCAGAGATTCGTCCAATCCTGAGACCCGAGGAAGTACTGGAAGCCGCCGCGCGGAGAGAGACAACCGCGGTTGCCTCAGTACAGCCCGAATCTGTCGCGGTCACAACCCCTCCGCCAAAACCGTCAATCACAACCCGGGCGACACCGGTCAAGAGAGTAACACCAAAGTATCCAGAAGCGGCACGGGCAATTGGAGCGAGCGGGAGGGTCGTCATCCGTGTGCTTGTCGGAGTAGATGGTAAGGTGCAAGAGGCAACTATTCTTTCAAGCTTTGGTAACCCTGCATGTGAAGCCGCTGCACTCGCCGCTGCCGAGCAGTGGGAATTCAATCCTGCAACAAAAGATGGTGTGTCGTTTGAGCAGAAAGCAACCATCCCATTCGATTTTAGACCGTAAGAAAATAGTAAGCATTAGGCAGTCCCGTATCTCTTGCGAGAAACGGGATGCTCAATTTTACGGCCGAATCTAAGATTCGGGTAAAATTGGCATAGACAGTAGAAAAAAGGCAAAAGGCAAAGGTATCTCGTACTCGTACATCGTAGACCGTATTCGTGAAAGTTCACCTGTTTTTGTGGAAGAGACTTCTTTATCTCGACGAGCAGGGTAGGAGAGACTAGCCTCGATTCGCAGTATGTATAGCCTAAGGAAAGTAGGATTACTAACGGCTAACGCCTAAGGCCTGATGCTTAGTGATGGCAAAGGTAGAAGGGTATCAGGCGACCAGGACATCAGAATATCAGGGGAAATGCAAATTCCAAATGTCAAATAGACAATACAAGACAAAAAGCAAAAGACAAAAGTGAATTGTGAATGGGGAAGCGTCAATTGTTGCATTGTTTGATAGTTGATTCAACGATACAACCATACAACTATAGAACCATGAAACAACATCCTGTTTCTCGACCCCAGGAATTACGAGCTACGAATCACCAGTACGATTGATCGGGTCTGCTTCCCATGATATTCACACGATGAGGATCTTTTGCATTGCGGTATGATTATGTGTGTCTAGGCGTATGAAGTACGCGCCGCTGGCAAGGCGTTTTCCATTAAGCACACCATTCCACCGGATTGAATAGACTCCTGGTTGCAATCAGTTACGTAGGCGGGGGTTTTTCCACGGATTCGTACAACACAGGGAACGATCTGTACCGTAGGGTTTTTGATCGTGCCTTTTTTGGTTATAGATGGAGGTTCTGTTCGGGCGTGAGCCTAGCGGGGATTCATGATTGCGTAGGGTAAGACCAGTTCTTCCAGAGATATCCCGCCGTGCTGGAATGTGTATTTGAATTCACGCTCATATTCAGTGGGCTTTGTAGGATATATGAAATAGTAGTCCTCTTTGGCGATTGCAAAACGTACTGACGGATCGCTACTGGGCAAGGAGAGGTCACCAGGATTGTTGAGCAGCAAAGCAGTTTTTCTATCGACCTTGAGTGCTGGTCCGTATTTGTATCGCAAGTTTGGCGATATGGATCTTCCACCATACATAATTGTCGGTCTTTGAACACGTATGTAACCATGATCAGAGGTGAGGATGATGCGCTTGCGTTTTTTCGCCAAACGCTGGATTATGTCGAAAATCGGCGAGATGGGGAACCAGTATCCGAGAAGATTCAAGAATACCCGTTCATCGTCGAGCATTCCTTTCATGTCACCACGACCTGGTATTGAATGGAGTAACAGATCAAAGAAGTTTATTATGACGATCGTAATGTCCCGAGAGTCATTGACAATATTGTTGGCGCTGCGTTCAATCTCTTGAATAGAAGCGAGCTTGTAGTATGAGAATTTGATTCTCAAATTATGCCTTTTCAATTGTTCAGTGAACAACTCTTTTTCAAAACGGTTCTGTCCCTGTGCTTCAAATGTCCAGTACTGCGGGTATTGCTGGACAATATCCAGAGGCAGGAGTCCGGCAAAGAGCGCATTCCGCGAGTACGGTGTTGCGCTCGGAAGTATGGAGCAATAGAAGTGTGTATTGAGCTCAAAGTGATCACGCAGGTATGGTGTTAATCTGAAGTACTGGTCGAGTCGCATTGAATCAAAGATAACAAACACAAGAGGTCCTTCTTTGAGGAGGGGGAAAACCGCATGTGATAAGAGGTTATGAGACATAATCGGGCCCTTGCCCTGTATGAAATCCCTGTATTCACTCTCAACGTATTTGACAAATCCGGCATTTGCCTCGCGCTTTCTTTCTGTCTGAATGTCCTTTAGGTCCTTGCTACCAAATTCCAAAAGTCTTAGGTCCCACGAAACAATTGTCTTGAAATACTCTTGCCACTCTTCATAATTCGAGGGTTTGACCGACGATCTGAAATGCGTTGCATACTCCTCAGCCATTTTGTCACCAATGATAATCCTCCGTTTGAGCGTTCGATTAAGCACTGAAAGAAGTTGATTAAAACTGAACGGTTTCGTGATGTAGTCATCCACCCAACCGCCGTATGCTTTTTTCATGAGATCTTCTTCCTCGCTTTTTGTGACCATGACAACGAGTTGTTGCGAATTCTCATTCTTGATCTTCCGTAGGACTTCAAGACCGTCGACACCGGGCATGATTTCATCGAGAAAGATAAGGTCGAATACTTCTTTTGATGCAAGCTTAACACCATCCTCACCAGAGGTTGCGGTTTGCACATCATATCCTTCCTGCTGGAGCAGGTAGATAAATGGTTTCAATAGATCAATCTCATCATCAATCCATAATAACTTCATTGTTCCACCTTTGGAATTAATATCTGAAATGTTGTTCCGTGAGCACCAGTTTCCTTCAAGAGTAATTTCCCCTTATGGTACTCTTCGATTATCCTTTTTGTAAGCACAAGCCCGAGTCCCCAACCGTACTTCTTGGTTGTGAATCCTGGTTTGAAGATTTCACTACTCTTCTTGATTCCTTTACCGGAATCACTGATCTCAATGATCGCTCCATTCTGCTCCATTGTTCTGATGGTGATGTCTCCTTTTTTAGAACCGATCGCGTCAAGGCCGTTCTTAAGGATATTCTCAACAGCCCACTCAAGGAGAACATCATCGAATTTGATAGGAGGCAGAGATCCATACTCTTCTGTGAAGGTGATATTCTTGTGTGCGCGTCTTTTGATATACACAACAGATTTCTTGATTGTTTCGATGGGTTCTTTTTCAACCAACCGTGGCGGAAGTCCGATTCGTGAGAATTTCTCGAGAACTTCTTTCATTCGCTGTGTATCTTCACCAATACCTTCGTATATCTCGGGAGAGATTTTACCTTTGAATGCTTCAAGCCATCCGACAAGCGACGAGAGGGGTGTGGCGAGCTGGTGTGCTGTTTCTCGTGCGAGAGAATTCCATATCTTCTCTTCTTCACTTTTTCTATAGAGAAGGTATCCCCAGAACCCGAGGAAGAGGAATGCCACGAGGAAGATTGTTTCGACAAACGGCAGGATTTGTAGTGATCTGGTAAAGGGAGATAAACCCCAGTGAACATAACCAACAAGTGTTGAATCACTACCATGTTGTATGACCATCGGAATCGGCGTTTGAACTCTGTCGAGTTTTTCAACGGCGGCTTTCAAGTCCTTGTCCTTGATGTTTTTTGCCGAGTAGGGATTGCCCTCAGCATCGGTCAGCACGACAGGAAAATCGATTTTCTGGATGACTTCCTCATAGAACAACTCGAGCAACCGTTCTTTTTCTTCATCAACGCTCGTCCCGCGCGCAAATTCAGCAAAAAGTCGTGATGTTGTTTCAGTCTCTTTTTTGATACGTTGGATCAAATAATTGGAGTAGATAAATGTGACAATACCAATGATGCCAATACCGATCAGGAAGTAAATGACGAGTGCACGGGCACTGAACCTGCGACTGAGTTTCATGCGGTGAGAACCCTCTTCTCGAATACCTTGGCGAATTCGAACAGCGCATCTTGATATCCATAGTATGCGTCACAGAAGTAAAGCACCTCGTACAATTCAGGGCTCGACGCAGGGAGCGTTTCACCAACGATGATTTTGTCACCTTCCCATGTGATATCGTGATCACTGTTTATGAGCAAAATAGGTTTTTGTTTTGCGAGCCGATTGATCAGTTTGTTATACTGCCGTACGGAAAAGTGGAAAAGTTTCTTTGGATGTGTTACTCCGATATTGAAAAATTCACACAAGGTCGAGATAGTACCTTTTATCATAAAGTTATAGTACGGAAAAGTGCCATCGTCATAGAAACACATTCTCATTTCTGCTGGTACGAGATAGGGCAGAGATAGATTTGCCGGTTTGTTCAGTTCGATGATGGTGTGGAAATGACGTTCACCGAGCTGGCTTTTTATCTTTTTGTATTCCTTGGAGAAAACTGCGGCAGCTTTTTCATAGTAGAGTATTTCAAATGCCTTTGTCTTGAGACACGCACAGATTGGCTCGAGCCGTCGTGGGGAAAGGAGGACGATCGTGCCCATCCGTTTGAGCCCATCAAGGAAGGTCAGTGCTTGAACAAAGCGCTGTTCATCATCAGGTAGTGAGACAAGGTAATTTCTTTTTTTCTTATAAGCGAGCGGTTTGAATTCCTTTCGAAACCGTCCGCTACTAATTTTGATATAGAGATCTTCTAAAATGCTCATAACATACATCTTTTTTGTACCATCATGATGGAGATCGGCACTACCGTTTTCTTTTTCCCATTATTTCATCAATAATTTTGTAATCCTTTGCCTCTTTCGCGGACATGAAATAATTGCGGTCAGTGTCCGCAGCGATTTTCTCCTCACTCTGTTCAGTGTGTTTCGCAAAGATTTTATTCAGTATCTCCCTGATTGTGAGAACCTCTTTCGCGTGTATGGCAATATCTGATGCCTGTCCTGCAAATGCCCCTTCAGGTTGGTGGATCATAACACGAGCATGGGGAAGGGCAAAGCGTTTACCCTTATGCCCGGCAGCAAGGAGCATGGCTGACATACTCGCCGCCATACCGATACAGATTGTCGCGATATTCG
>DAOVBK010000038.1 GCA_030670605.1 Candidatus Stahliibacteriota bacterium | reverse complement strand
TGTATGCCAGTGTATTTCAGCGGTTCCTGAAACATCATCTTCATTGTATGCAATTTGGAACGCAGCCTGATTGTCAATTATTGGTTCTCTTCTGTTTCCGTGTATTGTGCCACTGCATTCAATACTACCGGATAGATTTGTTTGTCCCAGTTCTTGGAGCAATAGGTCTATGCTGTACTGTACGTTCAGTGGAATCGTGTCAGTAAGTGGTATTATGCCATGCGCAGAGACTGTTGAGCTGTCAGTTCTGATAATCAATGTGTCAATGATAGCCCGTTCAGCTGTCGCTGCTCCTTTGAGAAATATCCTGGCTGCGAGTCTTTTGTTGTTGACTATGCCGAATGCCTCGCTATTTTTCAGAGATGCTTTCGCAATCTGTACAGTGAATGGAAATTCTCCTCCTTTTTCGACCTTTTGTAACGAGTCACGGATTTCTCCAAGACGGTCAATATCGACAGACAATCCTTCTATCAACAAATCACGTATTTCAATCTGGTTCGACAACAGTTTGAGAGCACTGTATGATGCTCGTCCCTTGTGGAGCACGACGATACTATCAACATTGACATCACGTATCTCAAGCGCATAAAAGAGATTTCCACTCAAGGAACCGCTTGTGATAGGGAGATTCGTTCCTTTCTGGAGGGCTGATTGTGCTTTTTCCCGTGCGAAATTTAAAACAAAAGGTGTGCTGCCGAGAATGAACAGCGCAACGACGAGGCAGACAAGAGCAATGAATGGATACAGGATTTTCTTCATACAGCCAACCCTTTATAGTATATGGGAATCACTGTGGTTGTCAACGAAGCGGCAGCCGCCACTATATTTGCTATTTTCCTATGCTGATCCGGGTTGTTTTGTGAAAAACGATTTGGTTTATAAATGAAAAGGGGACAGTCCCCTTTTCATTCCTTTTCATTCATCTGTTTCACGTGCACGGTCCGGATTGGGAAGGGAATCTCAATACCCTCTTGTTTGTAGCGTTTGTGAAGACGTTTAATAAATTCGTGTTGCGCCCTATACTTATCTACGTATTCGTGTACCCTGAATATCACGGTGAAGTTAATGCTGAAATCAGCAAACTTTTTGTAACGGAGAAGCGGTTCGTATTCTGATTTGCCCTCTTGTAGTTCTTGAACAACCTTCTTTGCAACATCAAGCGTGACTTGTTCGACTTTTTCTAAATTACTATCATAGCTCACGCCAACATCTATAAGAACGGACATCTCTTTTTGTGGTCGATTGAAGTTCTTAACAATAGAATCTGCGAGTTTAGCATTGGGAACAACGATTAGGTTGTTGGGTAATTCACGGATAGTTGTATTACGCCACGAAATGTCGGTGACATAGCCTTTTTCTCCTGAATCGAGTTCTACATAATCTCCTGGCTCAAGCTGTTTCGAAATAATGATCTGTATACCGGCGAACAGATTTGAGAGCGTTGGCTGGAGTGCGAGGGCGACGGCAAGACCACCGATACCGAGTGCGGTTATTAGCGGTGTGATTGAGAGGCCAAGGGACTGCAGTATGATGAGAATCCCGATTGCAAATACAACAATCCGTGTTACATTTATGAAGAGCGATGCAGACGGCAGTGCACCAGCTGTTTTACTGCTTTGGAGCTGTATAAACCCGACCGCGAGTCGGGCGATGACGAGCGTGACCGAAAAAATAATGATGACAAGAAGGACCTTCTGACTCAGGATCTCAATGGCAGGCGTGAGCGGTAAGTAGGCGAGCGCGCTATAGAATCCGAGGATGCCAAAACAAAGGATTGGTGCACCACGCATTGCGTCAATGATGACCTCATCACCTTTCCATTGTGTTTTCTTGGCGAATCTGCGAAGCCGGGAAAAGATGATACGCTCAACGGCAAAACCGACGACAATACCGCCGACCAAGAAGGCAATGGCAAAGACGGCATTTACGAGTGTTACTGATTCACTGAACAATATTGGCTCCTTATTTTCCTGCGTGTATCGTCCATGCCATTATGTACAGAGCACCATTAATCAAGGATGGAGCGTATATGCATCTATACCGTGGGCAAGCGGACTGAGACCGTTGTTCCTTTGTTTACTTCACTCTTTATCTTGAGACGACCGTGATGGGCTTTCATTATCTGGTTGACAATCGATAACCCGAGGCCAACGCCGCCCTGTTCGCCAGTTTTCGTCGTGTAGAATGGATCAAAAATCTTGTTCATGGCTTCTTCTGGTATGCCCACGCCGTTATCTGCAATATCGAGATGCACAAAGCATTCACTGCCCTTCGTTCCTTCAGCGTAGAGACTGATTTTGATCTCGCCCTGTTCGCTGACTGCCTGAACTGCATTGAGGATAAGGTTTAGGACAACCTGCTGCAATTGGTTCACATCACCGAGGATATCAGGCAAGTCACTATCATACTGTTTGGTGACTTTGATGTGCTTGAGGAGAAACTGGTCTTGCAGGAGCGGTAGTGTTCTTTCAATCAACCTATCGAGCGATACGGCTCTGAGGTCGGGAGTACTTTTTCGCGAGAAGTTGAGCAGGTTCTTGACGAGCCGTCCAATTCGTACGGTTTCGCGTTCGACGAGTCGAAGGTTCTTCTTCCATGTTTCTGGGTCAACGTCATTCTGTTCGAGTTTCTTTAGCAAAAGGTGAATGTAGGTCACAATACCATTTATTGGGTTGTTTATCTCATGTGCAACTCCTGCCGCCAGCTGGCCCATGACCGCCAGCTTTTCTGACTGTAGAAGTTGCTGTCGGAGATTTGTGACTTCTGTTTTATCTCGGAAGATCACTGCGACACCCTGGAGGTTTCCGTGTACATCTTTGAGTCCAAATGTCGAGCGAGAAGTTACTATTTGATAACCTTCTTTGCTCGTTATGATTGCTTCACTGATATTTATTGGTACACCTTTCTTAATCGCTTTGTCAAATGGGCACGAATCATCACATATGTTGCTCTTGAAAATGTCACGACAGGGTTGACCCAAAACGTCTTCAAGGCAGTAACCGGTAATCCATTCGGCTGCTTTGTTGAATGACAAAATCCTCTTGTCAAGGTCAATAGTAAAGACACCGCCTTCCATGTTTTTTAGCAGTCCTTCAATAAACGGACGCATGAGGGATATATCGAGGCCTTTTACGTCGTGTTTTTTCATGCAAGAGTATAGCGGGTGAGGTGTCGCTTGTCAAGTTGTTAATATGCTTATTAATTGTACACATCACCACAAATAATAACGTACTCAGATGTTGCTGTTCAAGCTTTTCAGTCTGTGTGTAAAAAAAATTGACAGTGACGGATTCTCCACTATAATGTATGTGAAGCGTATGAAGTATCTGTATGTGAAATCAATCGGCACTGTTGAACGACAGATCATTGATCATGTCGCTGCAGCACTAGATTCAATGTTTCCTTTGCCGTACAGGATCATTGAGGATACAACATACCCGCTATTTGCGTTTGAGCCCCGAAGAAATCAGTACTATGCCAAAGAGATAATCAAACAGCTATCAGCCGATGTGCCATCCGACTGTGAGAAGATGGTTGGTATCACGGACATTGACCTGTGCACGCCCGTTCTCACGTTTGTATATGGCGAAGCGCAGTTGGGAGGCGATGTTGCGATTATTTCGCTAAAGAGACTGAGGCAGGAATTCTACCATTTGCCCCGTAACGATACGGTGCTTTGTGATCGGATCGCAAAGGAGTGCATTCATGAGCTTGGACACTGCTATGGACTTTTCCACTGTTTCAATCATACGTGTGTGATGTGCTTTTCCAGCAGTATTGTGAGTATTGATAACAAAGAAGACACGTTCTGTGCGGGTTGCAGGGAATTCTTGCACGGAAGGATGAGAAAGGAGTATCATGAGCAGATATAAAATCTTGGTCGTCGATGATGAGGAAATTATGAGGAGTTCACTCAGTGATTGGCTCGAAGAAGACGGGTATCATGTTCTCGCTGTGGCAGACGGGTATGAGGCGATTGATAGAATACAAAAAGAGGATTGGGATCTTGCTGTGGTTGATCTCAAGATGCCCAAAATAGATGGGCTCGAAGTGCTCAAGAGAATTAACAAAATCAAGCCTCATTTGCCGGTTGTGATTATTACTGCCTACGCCACTGTGGATACCGCTGTTGTGGCGATGAAGGAAGGCGCTGCCGATTATATAGTGAAGCCGTTCAATCCCGAGGAAATTAGTCTCGTCATTGCAAAGCTCGTAGAACATCAGGCTCTTATCAAAGAGAACATTCAGCTCAGGAAGGCACTGACCAAGCGATTCAAGTTTCAAGACCTTGTTGGTAAGAGCCGGCAGATGCTTGAAGTGATTGAGATGATAAAGACAGTCGCGCCGACAAAATCAACCGTAATAGTTCGTGGAGAGAGTGGAACAGGAAAGGAACTCGTCGCGAGGGCTATTCACGAACTGGGACCACGGAGTAAGTTTCCATTTATAGCTGCGGCGTGTGGCGCGATGCCAGAGACGCTTCTTGAGGCAGAATTGTTCGGCTATGAAAAGGGGGCATTCACTGGTGCGGTATCTCGTCACGCAGGAAGAATTGAGATGGCAGACAAGGGTACGCTTTTCCTTGATGAAGTCGGTGATATCAGTCTGAAGACCCAGGTTGACCTTCTGCGGTTTATTCAGGAGCGGGAGGTCCGGAGACTCGGAGGTAAGGAAACGATAAAGGTGGATATTCGAATTATCGCAGCGACAAATAAGAATCTCGAAGATATGATTGCCAAGGAGGAGTTCAGAGATGATTTGTTCTATCGGCTCAATGTAATCAGTATTCACGTTCCGCCACTGCGGGACAGAAAAGAAGACATACCCATACTTGCTGAGCACTTCCTCGAGAAATTCAGTCTTGATACTGGCAAGAAAGTTGACGGTTTCTCAGAGCATGTCATGAAGATGTTCATGGCGTACGACTGGCCTGGTAACATACGTCAGTTGGAGAATACAGTTGAACATGCACTTGTTGTCGCCAACGAACCCAAAATAACGGTAAAAGATCTTCCACCATACGTCGTGGCGCAGAAAGAGCTCGAGCCTGGAGATATGTATCACTCACTCGCGGATCTTGAAAAGAGACATATCATGGCAGTCCTCGAGAAACACAAGTGGAATGTCAAGAAGTCAGCACAGATTTTGGGAATAAACCGGGTAACGTTGTACAACAAAATCAAAAGGTATAGACTCAAACAGCCATCAAAGTAGCTGTGTAAATAAAATTGACACACATGTAGATAATTATACATAAAATACACGAAATATAGCCGCTTTCTTTGTAGTGTTTATTATTTGAACAATTCATTGACTACTTCTTTGGGAACATAGCAAGAAGCTCCGTAATTGTAAGGGATTTTTCTGGCCATGCATGGCATGCATTTTGCATAATACAAAATTAGGAGATGATTATGAAATGTCCATTCCTTGAAGAAATAATGGTTGCCTACTGCACGGCCTGCAAGGTTAAGAAAATGTTACCAAAGGACAATCTTGCCGTGCAGAATCCATGTGAAGTGGATTTTCAAAATTGTCCGATATATCGAGATTTCTTGGCAGGAGACAAAAAGGAGAGAAAAATGGTTGAAGACAATAAGCAAGAAGTTAAGACAAGCGAAACAGAGAAACCATGCATTTGGATGAAAGCGGGTGTTATTGCCTATCGTATGTGCACAAGAGACTATGACTGTAAGAATTGTGAGTTTGACCAGGCGCTTATGGATGAGAGCGGTACATACACCGAGTCTCCAATGGTCGTAAAGGCGATTGCCAAGCTCCGTCAGTTACCTGCGACCGAGAGAAAGTGTCGATACATGCTGACATGTGATTTTACGTACAAGATATGTTCCAACAACTATGAGTGTTGGCATTGTGCTGTTGACCAGTATGTACAGGATACCATTGAGACGAGCCCATACCTCCAGAAGAGAAGACAGCGAATGGCAGCACAAGAAAAGACCGTCAAGGGTTTTGCAATCAGAGAAGATTACTACTATCTGCCCAATCACATCTGGGTTAAGGTTGAAGGAGACTTACTGCGAATAGGCGTCGACAGTTTTGCAGCACGTTTGCTTGGCAAAATCGATAAGGTGAATTTCAGCGATAAGAACAGACTATCAAGAAACGAGCAGTGCTGGAGTCTTGGTAGTGCCAACCGTTTGGCCAACATGTCATTGCCGATTGAGGCGGAAATAGTTGAAAAGAATCAATCAGTACAATCAGATCCATCTATTGTCCAGCGAGACCCGTATAACCGGGGTTGGTTACTCACGGTGAAGCCATCTCACCAGGCGGCAGATATGGTGAAGGGCGATAAGGCGATCGAATGGCTTGAGAAGGAATTTGGGAAACTGCATGAGGAATTCGAGGAAAGTATTGGTGTTACTATCACAGATGGTGGAGAAATCGTCGCAGATCTGCATGAGCGGCTCACTGATGATGAGTGGACTCGTCTCGTTCAGCAGTTCTTGGGGTAAGATCTGAAAACTGCCAGATTCTTGCTTTTCTGAGTTGTATTTGGTAAAGGTGTGTGTGCAGGGTCAAGCCGAGGCTTGACCCTGCACTTTTTTCTGGCCGATCATACGCTTCTCGCTATAGGTGTCTGAGGGTTAACCAAGAGGCACTATTTCTGCGATTTGCCGCACCACAGGCGGTGGGCAATTCTCGTTTTACCGATCGGTAGACCACGCTTCTTTGTGCTTGACTCGATACGCTATATATATAATTAATGCCGTGAGTAAAATACTGCAAGATAAGCATTTCAAAAGAAGGATTGAAGAAATCAGCAACCAGCAACTCTCGGATTGCTACCAGTGTGGTCGGTGCACAGCAGGTTGTCCCTTTGCGCGCTTCATGGACGTACCACCCAATCAGGTTATACGATTTATTCAACTCGGTCTGAAGGATGATGTTGAAAAGGCGACTGGTCCCTGGTTCTGTGCAGCATGTTTGGTTTGCCAAACACGGTGTCCCAGAGGCGTTGACATTCCGCGGCTGATGGAAGCGGTACGAGCGATACATCTACGTGCAAAAGAAGGTTTAATAGACGTCTCTGAAGTCGATAAGGAGTTCTTGATGGATGCACCGCCGCTCGCACTTATCAGTGCATTCAGAAAATACACATACTAGATTATGAAACTACAATATTATCCCGGTTGTACGTTATATACAAAGGCAAAACCTTTGAATACGTCTCTCCTTCGATCATTTGATGCTCTCGGCGTTGAGCTTAGAGAGTTGCCTCACTGGTATTGCTGCGGGACAACGTTCACGCTTCAGCGCGATAACCGTATGTCGCTGATCGCGCCAATGAGAATCCTGGCGAAGGCGCAAAAAGAAAACTCAAAGGTACTGGTTCCGTGCTCCGTGTGTTACAACACGCTTAAACGTGCCAATTTTATTCTCAAGGAAGATCGCGACGTTCTCGATATTATCAATGAACATTTGGAAGAATCATATGATGGTAACGAGGAAGTTGTCCATCCGCTCGAATTCATACGTGACAACAAGGAGCTCGTGAAGAAGCATGTGAAAAGAGAACTAAAGGGTTTGAAACTTGGATGCTACTATGGTTGTCTTTTGCTCAGACCTGAGCAAGAAGTACAATTTGATGATCCCGAATCTCCAACTATGATTGAAGATTTTGTTAGTTTACTTGGCGCAACACCCGTTGATTTTCCGCTTAAGGTCGAATGTTGTGGTTCTTACTTGGTTGTCAATTCCCCGGATGCCGCGATCGAAGCATCGTACAAGGTGATACGTAATGCGCGGGGAAATGGCGCTGAAGCTCTTGTGACTTCGTGCCCGCTGTGTCACTATAATCTTGATGCGCTGCAAAAGAAGATGAAACAAACACATCCCGAGTTCGTTGAGATGCCTATTTTCTACTTTAGTCAACTTCTGGCGATAGCACTTGGTGTTGCAAAGACAGAGCTTGGACTTGAACAAAACAAAGTTTCACCAGAAGGTCTATTGAAGGAGCATAGTTTATTATGAGAAGAATCGGCGTTTTTATATGCCATTGTGGCATTAACATTTCAAAGACAGTTGATGTGGAGGCATTAGCTGAGGAAATCAAGAAGTATCCCGGTGTCGAATATGCCGAGACGAACAAGTATATGTGTTCGGATCCAGGTCAGAACGTCATCATTGATGCAATAAAGCAACACAAACTCGATGCGGTTGTCGTTGCCGCCTGTTCTCCAACGCTACATGAGAATACGTTCAGAACGACGTCAGAGAGAGGCGGTCTCAACAGATATGTGTGTGAGATGGCGACAATTCGCGAGCACTGTTCCTGGGTTCATGAAGACCGGGAGATTGCGACGAGGAAAGCCTCGCAGATAATAAAGAGTATTGTTGAAAAGGTCCGATACGATGAGCCCTTAGAGCCGATTTATGTTGACGTGACAAAACGTGCGCTCGTCATTGGCGGCGGCATAGCCGGTATTCAGGCAGCACTCGATATTGCTAATGCAGGTATCGAGACAGTCCTTGTTGAAAGAACACCTTCTATTGGCGGACATATGATTCAGCTTTCAGAAACATTTCCGACGCTGGACTGTTCACAGTGCATTTTGACGCCCAAAATGGTTGAGGTTGCTCAGCATGACAAGATCAAGTTGCTCACCTACAGTGAAATCGAGGAGATATCAGGTTCGGTGGGCAATTTCCATGTGAAGGTGCGTCGGAAGTCGCCTTTCGTTGACTGGGAGAAGTGCAATGGCTGCGGTGAGTGCGATATCGTATGTCCGGTATCGGTCAATAATGAATTCGAGTGTGACTTGGATGAAAGGAAAGCGATATATCGTCCTTTCCCTCAAGCGGTGCCGAACAGGTTCACCATCTCAAAACTCGGGCAACCACCATGTCGTATTGCATGTCCTGCTGGCGTGAATGCCCAGGGGTACATTGCTTTGATCCGGGCTGGAAAATACCAGGAGGCATTGGATCTTGAGCGAGAGGCAAATCCATTCGTGAGCGTATGTGGTCGTGTGTGCAATCATCCCTGTGACTCGGATTGCGTACGTGGTGAGGTTGACCAACCCATTTCGATTGCCTCACTCAAGCGGTTCATCGCAGACAAAGTTTCAAAAAAGCTAGAACAGAAAAAGCCGACCGGAGAGAAGATTGCCATCGTTGGTTCTGGGCCAGGTGGGTTGTCGTGTGCGTATTTCCTTGCCAAAAATAACTATCAGGTAACGGTATACGAGGCGGAAAAAGTTGTTGGCGGAATGCTCGCTCTCGGCATACCAGAATTTCGGCTTCCGATGGCTGCAATACAGGATGATATTGACTATATAAAATCATTTGGCGTTGAGATGAAAACAGGCGTACGAATTGGTGAGCAGCCAAGTGTTGATGATTTGCGGAAAAACTTCAAGGCAGTGTTTCTTGCGACCGGCGCGTATGAGGAGATGAGATTGAACGTCGAGGGCGAGGACCTGGACGGTGTACTCCACTGTATTGATTTTCTCAAGAGGGTGAACCTTGGCGAGAAAGTTACACTCGGCAAGGACGTTGTCGTCATTGGTGGAGGTAATGCAGCGGTTGATGCAGCACGAGTAGCCAAGAGGTTAGGTAGTGAT
>DAOVBK010000209.1 GCA_030670605.1 Candidatus Stahliibacteriota bacterium | reverse complement strand
CAGATACCCAAACAGGTTGCCATGGGAAGGACCATGGTCGTTCCATGGATCAAGGATGCGCCGCTGATCATTGCCGGGTGTTACACAAAGGCGTATACTCATGTGATCGGTCAGCTGTTCGGTCACGAAAATCATCTGATCGATATCTCGATTGCGATGACCCATATTGTCCTCGCCGCAACGGCATATGGTATTGGTACCTGCTTTGTCGGTTGGTTTAATGAACGAAAATTGAAGAAACTCCTAAAACTGCCGCTTCACTACAACATTGCCGCGCTCGTTGCAATGGGTTATCCTGCAACCAGATCGACTGAAGAGGCAATCGGTGGTGTTGAGGCGCGGTCGCGTAAGCCGCTCGATGACATTGTTTCGCATAACACATACAGAAATAAATTCTGAACGTTCTATGCAGTAAAAGAAACGAGGCAATTCTTCAGAACTGCCTCGTTCGCTATTCGGTGCGCCAATCAGTTTCGTTTCTTAATACAACTCCAGATATTTATCGTGTTCCCACTTGGAAACCTGAACCGAGTACTCATCCCATTCTTTCATCTTGATTTCGTGGTAGCGCTGAAAAAGCTCATCGCCGAGTGCGCTCTGTGCGACATTGCTCTTGTGGTAGTATTCCAAAGCCTCCCAGAGAGAACGTGGCAAGAGACCAATTCCCTTATCGGCGAGAATGTTCGATTTGATTTTGTAGACATTCTCCTCAACCGGTTTGGGTGGCTTGAGTTTGTTTTCGATACCATCGAGCCCAGCATTGAGCACTGATGCGAAAACGAGATACGGATTGGCCGACGGATCACACGAGCGAAGTTCGACTCGTGTGCTGTCGTATTTGTTTCTACTAATTCGAGGCACCCGTACTAATGCCGAGCGGTTCATTCTTCCCCAACAAATGTAGACGGGTGCCTCGAAACCTGACACAAGCCTCTTGTACGAGTTAACCAGTGGTGACGTGATGGCGCTGATTTCCTTCATATGTTTGAGCACACCAGCAAGATACGAGTATGCCAGTTGAGAAAGACCGTACGTATCTTTTGGGTCACTGAACTGATTCTTCTTGCCTTTGAAAATGCTCTGGTGGATGTGCATGCCGTTGCCTGGAGCACCGAAAATCGGTTTCGGCATGAATGTCGCGTAGAGGCCATTTTCTTCAGCCACCTTTTTGATGACCATACGGGCGGTCAGTATGTTGTCAGCAAGTTTGAGCGCGTCTGTATAGAGCAGGTCGATTTCATGTTGGCCCATGCCAACTTCATGATGTCCTGCCTCAACCTCAATACCGAATTGCTGCAGCCGCTCGCACATCTTTTTTCTTATGCGCAGCGCCAAATCACCGCCGAGGTCAAAGTAGCCAACACGGTCATGGGGGAGAGGCTTGATTTTGCCCGCGTCGCGCGTGAACAGATAGAATTCCAGTTCTGCACCAACGTAGTATGTCATGCCCTTTTTCTTGAGTATATTCAAGTTTTTTCGCAAGACTGAACGCGGGTCAACTGCTGCGGGTTTGTGATCCGGTGCATACACATCGCAGATGAACCGTGCAGTTCGCTCTTCGCCCCATGGGATGATTGTGAATGTTTCGCGGTCGGGTTTCAGATACATATCGCTTTCAAATATTCTGCCAAAACCTTCAACCGAAGAACCGTCAAACCAGATGCCATCGGTCAGTGCCTTCTTGAGCTGCGGTAATGTGATCGTCTCATTCTTCACTGAACCGAGTATGTCAGAAAACCAGAGGTCAATGAATTGAACTTTCTCTTTCGCGATCGTCTTGAAAATCTGATCAATGGTCATTGGTTATCTTCTCCTCCTACGTCCTGTTTTTGGCTTCTTTTTTATTCTCTTTTTTGTCTTTTTGGTGGGTTTCTTTTTCTTTCCGCCAATGAACTCAACAATTGATTTAGCCTGTAAGAATAAGAGCAAGTAGTCTGGTCCGCCCGCCTTTGAATCAGTGCCAGACATGTTAAACCCACCGAATGGTTGGATGCCGACCAATGCGCCCGTACACTTGCGGTTGAAATAGAGATTGCCAACATGAACTTCACGTTTTGCTCTCTCGATTTTCTTCTTGTTTTTTGTATACACTGCACCGGTCAATCCATACTCTGAGTCATTTGCCAGTTCGATTGCATGGTCAAAATCGCGTGACCTGGTCACGCCCAACACGGGCCCGAAGATCTCTTCCTGGAATATACGATGCTTAGCTTCAATATCGACAATAACTGTTGGCCTTATGAACCATCCGTCGCCCGGTGCCGGCTCACCACCACAGATGAGATTTCCTTCTGACTTGCCGATGTTTATGTATTCCAAGATTGAATTGTACGCAGATTCATTCATGACCGGACCCATCCAGTTTTCATAATGGTTGACTGGTCCGACCTTGATCGCTTCGACAGTCGGGATGAATTTCTTCATGAATTTGTCATAGACCTTGTCATCAAGTATGAGGCGGGAACACGCAGAGCATTTCTGGCCCTGAAACCCGAATGTAGACGTTCTTACCCCTTCGACTGCACTATCGATGTTTGCTTCTGAATCGACAATGATCAGGTCTTTTCCACCCATTTCTGAAATTACTCGTTTTATCCAGATTTGACCGGGCTGTGTAATGCCAGCCTGTTCTACGATGCGAAGTCCTACTGCCTTTGACCCGGTGAAGGCAATGAAACGAGTCTTCGGATGTCGAACCAGGTAGTCACCGGCAATGGCACCAGGCCCGGTGAGGAAGTTGACAACACCGACAGGCACTTTTGCCTCTTCGGCAATCTCTATGAATTTGGCAGCGATGGTAGGTGAATCACTGGATGGTTTTAAAATCACGGTGTTGCCAGATACAAAAGCGGCCGTTGTCATACCGCATAGAATCGCCAGGGGGAAATTCCAGGGCGGAATGACCACACCCACACCAAGGGGGATGTACACCTGTTTATTGATCTCACCAGGGTATTTATAGAGTTTGGGACCGATGTCATATCTCAGTGCTTCGCGACCGTAATAATCGCAGAAATCAATTGCTTCAGCAACGTCTGCATCAGCCTCGAGCCAGTTCTTGCCTTCTTCCATAACCATCCATGCGTTGAGCTCGAAACGTCTTCTGCGCATAATGTTTGCCATTCGGAACAAATAGTTAGCTCGTGTTTTTGCTGGCGTGAAGCGCCATGATTCAAACGTCTTCAATGCTACCTGCATTGCTTTTTCCGCAGTCTGTTCGTCTGCCTTCTGAAATGTGCCGACAACCTGTCCTTTTTTGGACGGATTATACGAGTGAAATTTTTTATCTAATCTTATTCTTTCACCGCCAATGATGATGCTGTACTCTCTGCCAAGTTCAGATTCGACCTGAGCAAGAGCCTTTTCCATCTTCTTTCTGTTCGCGGATTTCGTGAAATCAGTTAATCTCTCATTAACAAATCGTTTCATTCAACCTCCTTCGATGGCAATTATAGTCAGCCGTAAGGTTAAGTCAAGAAAATCGGAATTTCAGTCGATTTTTCGAGAGAAATGAGTGATTCTGTACTCTCCTGTAATCCTCGAGGAGAGCAAAAATCACATCGTGAGCAGCAGCAAAATGTGCTGTCTTTTTGATTATATGCCAGGCAGCCCTTTTGACGTTATCTTTCTACTTGAGCTTGAGCAGTTTTGCGGTAGCGACTGTCCTTTGCTCAGAACGAACAGAAAGGAAATACACACCTGA